>JAVXWV010000806.1:0-5421 GCA_032230775.1 Mycobacterium sp.
CTCCAACAGGGTCAGCACCGACGGGCCGTCGGCAAGCACAGGATGAGCAGCGGTTGCCAGTTCGGCCGCGCGGGAGCGCTCCAGCAACACCGGATGGGCAAACCTCTCTACCCGCCCGATGTCGACACCGGCAGCCGTGGCAACCTGCTCGACCGAGGCGCCCGACCTGATCTTTGCTTGAATCTCCTTGGGACGCAGCCCGCTTGGGGCCTCGACAACAACTCGGGTTTGAGTCGAGACGGTCTTCTCGCCGCGCACGGCGGCTCTCAACCGGTCATCTGACAGCAGGATGAACTTCTCCGCGGAGCCGTCGGCCTCGCAGATGATTCGTTTGCCGTCGACGTCGAGTCCGACGACTTTGAGTTCCCGCATATCGACCTCCTCCGGGCTAGCGCCAAGCCCGATTAGCAGGACCCTACTGCGTTATCTGGTCGTTACCCGGTAGACACGCCCGAGGTCAGAGGCGTTCAGCGGGCGAGTTTGCGGTACGGGTCTGCAGGCTCGACTTCCGACGACGCGATGGAATATTCCACGGCCGCCATTCGATTGAACCGCCTAGGGGAGTGACGCCTTCGGGGTTGGAGGAGATGCAGTGAACACACGTGAGGTCAGGCTTTTCGGTGCGATCGTGGCCAGTGCCGTCGTCGCTGTCGGCGCCGTCGTAGTGGCTGCAACTGAGCCCATCCATTCGGAGGCCGGTTCTACCATGCAAACCGGCGTGACGGAGATCGCGACCACACCGCCAACCGAACCGGCAGTAGGCAGGGCCGTGCCGGTCATAACCGGTCCTGCCGCGCTGCCGACCGAAGAGCAGGGACTGCCCGGATCGTGACTGCTAGAGGCGCCCTACCACCCAATCGACGCACTGAGTCAGGGCGCTGACGTCGTCGGGCTCAACGGCTGGGAACATCCCAACGCGCAGTTGGTTGCGGCCGAGCTTGCGATACGGCTCGGTGTCGACGATGCCGTTGGCCCGTAGCGTCTTTGCGACCGCTGCCGCATCCACGGCATCGGAGAAGTCGACCGTGCCGACCACCTGCGAGCGCAACTCGGGATCGGCCACGAACGGCGTTGCGAATTTCGACGCCTCGGCCCAGGAGTACAGCCGCTGCGACGAATCCGCGGTGCGCTTGACGGCCCAGTCGAGGCCGCCGCTGCCCAGCAACCAGTCGATCTGCTCGGCAAGCATGATGAGCGTGGCGATCGCCGGGGTGTTGTAGGTCTGATTCTTCAGGCTGTTCTCGACGGCGATCGGCAGCGACAGGAAGTCGGGCACCCAGCGGCCGGAGCCGGCAATCGCCTCGATGCGAGCCAGTGCCGCGGGCGACAGGACCGCCAGCCAGAGCCCGCCATCGCTTGCGAAGTTCTTCTGCGGCGCGAAGTAGTAGGCGTCGGCGTCACTGATGTCGACGGGCAGGCCACCTGCCGCCGATGTGGCATCGATGGCGATCAATGCTTCGCCTGACCCGTCGGGCCGCTGTACGGGCACAGCGACCCCGGTCGAGGTCTCGTTGTGTGCCCAGGCGATGAGGTCCACGGACGGGTCCGACTGCGGCCTCGGCGCGCTGCCTGCATCGGCCTTGACGATGACGGGGTCGCCGACGAACGGGTTCTTGGCGACGCACGACGCGAACTTCGAACTGAACTCGCCGTAGGTCAGATGCAGCGAGCGCTTGTCGATCAGCCCGAACGCCGCGGCGTCCCAGAATGCCGTCGAGCCACCGTTGCCGAGGATGACCTCGTAGCCGTCGGGGAGCGAGAACAATTCGCGCAGCCCGTCACGGACACGGCCGACGAGGTTCTTGACCGGGGACTGCCGGTGCGACGTTCCGAACAGGTCGCCCGCCTCGGCCAGCGCCCGAAGTTGTTCCGGTCGCACCTTGGACGGTCCGCAGCCGAAGCGGCCGTCTGTGGGCTTGAGGTCGGCGGGAATCGTCAGCTCTGCCATGTGGTCAAGAGTAATGACCGGACTTCCGCAGTTTCTGGGGGAGGGTCAGCACAAGATGCCGAGAAAGTGGGTTAACACCCCACGATGGAACCGTTTTGTGTCCATAATGTGATCTGTCGGGGACTGGGCCTTTGGGGGCCATGTGATCAGTCGCGGGAAAGTATCGACGCTCATACCGGTCTGTGCGGCGGCCATGACCGTCTTCGGTTCGGTGCTCGCCACGGTGCCGGCGTATGCCGACGGTGACCAGGGCGGCGCGGTGCTGGATCAGATCAACGCCACGCGCGCGGCGAACGGCTGTGGCCCCGTTGCGGCCAATCCGCAGCTGACGGCGTCCGCAGCGCGGCAAGCCACCGACATGCTCGAGAACGGAGTGCAGGGCCACACCGGTTCGGACGGCTCCTCCCTCGTCCAGCGCGTCACGGACGCGGGCTATACGCCGTACGCCGATCTCGGTGAGGTCGTCTTCTGGGGCACCGACTCCTTAGGCACCCCGGCTACCGCAGTCACCTGGTGGATGAACAGTCCGGGCCACCGCGCGATCATCACTGACTGCGAATTGACCGATGCGGGGTTCTCGGCGGTGAGCAACGGAGACAAGATGACCGCGGCGGGGGATTTCGGGAAGAAGTAGGACCAGCGAAATGGGCTCCCGGCCGTCGTTAATTGGTCAGGGTGCGGGGGCCGCCAGTGCCGCGTCGCCGCACCACCCGTGTGTGTCCTCCGTCACATCTTCGACGTGCGGCTCCTCCGGAGCACATCTCCGGATGGGGTCTGTTCATTAGGCGATACCTGCGGTACCGTTGTTGGACATCGAGTACCTAAATGTAAACCTCATGGGAGGCTTCAAATGGCTCGGACGCGCATCGTCAATCGCTGGCGTCGCAACATGGAAGTCCGCGATGATGCCGAGTACGTGGACATGCTCACCACACTGTCCGAGGGGTCAGTGCGGCGCAATTTCAATCCGTACACGGACATCGACTGGGACTCTCCGGAGTTCGCGGTGGTTGACAACGACGAGCGCTGGATCCTGCCTGCGACCGATCCGATCGGCCAGCACCCCTGGTATCAGGCGCAGTCGAAGGAACGTCAGATCGAGATCGGCATGTGGCGACAGGCCAACGTCGCCAAGGTCGGCCTGCACTTCGAGTCGATCCTGATCCGTGGCCTGATGGAGTACTCGTTCTGGACGCCCAACGGCTCGCCCGAATATCGGTACTGCCTGCACGAGGCGGTCGAAGAGTGCAACCACACCATGATGTTCCAGGAGATGGTGAACCGGATCGGCGCCGACGTGCCTGGGATGCCGAGGATGCTGAAGTGGATACAGCCATTCATCCCACTGGTCGCCGGTCCGCTGCCGATCCCGTTCTGGTTCGGCATCCTCGCGGGCGAGGAACCCATCGACCACACCCAGAAGAACGTCCTGCGCGAAGGCAAGACGCTGCACCCGATCATGGAACGGGTGATGGCCATCCACGTCGCCGAGGAGGCGCGGCACATCTCGTTCGCGCACGAGTACCTGCGCAAGCGGGTGCCTCACCTGCGACGGCGAAAGCGGTTCTGGTTATCGCTCAGCGTCCCGCTGACCATGCGGATTCTGTGCTCGGCCATCATCGTGCCGCCGCGGGCGTTCTGGAAGGAATTCGACATCCCACGCTCGGTTCGCAAGGAAATCTTCTTCCGGTCGCCCGAGTCCCGACAGATGCTGCGTGACATGTTCGGCGACGTCCGGATGCTGTGCCACGACACCGGCCTCATCAACCCGATCGCCAAGATCGTCTGGCGGATCTGCCGGATCGACGGCAGGCCCAGCCGCTACCGCAGCGAGCCGGCCCGTCAGCACCTGGTGTCGGTCGCCTAGGACCCCATGCCTCACATAATCACCCAGTCGTGTTGCAGCGACGGGTCCTGTGTCTACGCATGCCCGGTGAACTGCATTCACCCGTCACCGGACGAGCCGGGCTTCGCCACCGCCGAGATGCTCTACATCGACCCGGTGGCGTGCGTCGATTGCGGCGCCTGCGTATCGGCCTGCCCGGTCGGGGCGATCGCGCCCGAATCGCAGCTGGAACCCAAGCAGTTGCCGTTCGTCGAGCTGAACGCATCGTTCTATCCGAAGCGCGAGGGCAAGCTGCCGCCGACGTCCAAGCTGGCGCCGGTGATCGAGGCGCCGTTTGTCGACGCACGTGCGGGCGGCCCGCTGACGGTCGCAATTGTCGGGTCCGGACCCGCGGCCATGTACGCCGCCGACGAACTGCTCACCCAGCGCGGCGTGCGGGTCAACGTCTTCGAACGGCTGCCAACCCCGTACGGGCTGGTGCGCGCCGGGGTAGCCCCCGACCACCAGAGCACCAAGCGGGTGATGAAGCTGTTCGACACGATCGCCAGGCGGCGCGGGTTTCGGTTCTACCTCAACGTCGAGGTGGGATCGGACCTGACCCACGACGAACTGCTGGCCCACCACCACGCGGTGCTCTATGCCGTCGGTGCGCCCAACGACCGTCGACTCGACATCGCCGGCATGGGACTGCCGGGCACCGGCACTGCCACCGAAATCGTGGCTTGGATCAACGGCCATCCCGAATACACCGATCTGCCAGTCGATTTGGGGCACGATCGGGTGATCATCGTCGGCAACGGCAATGTTGCCTTCGACGTCGCCCGCATCCTGGCCACCGACCCCGACGCGCTGGCCCGCACGGACATCTCCGACCACGCGCTGACAGCACTGCGGAATTCGAAGGTGACCGAGGTCGTGATCGCGGGCCGCCGCGGCCCCGCCGACTCGGCGTTCACGCTGCCAGAGTTGATCGGGCTGACGTCTACGTGCGATGTGGTGCTCGACGGCGCGGATCACGATCTGGTCCTCCGCGACCTCGCCGAGGCGTCAGATCCGTTGACGCGCAGTAAGCTCGAGATCCTCTCCAAGCTGGGCGACGCTGGATCTTGCGGGCTGGCGCCCGCCCGCTGGCCACGGATCCGGCTCGCGTACCGGCTGACGCCGAATCGCGTCCTGGGGGAGGGTCGCGCCGAAGGTGTGGAGTTCACCGTGACGGGCACCGACGAGGTGCGTCAGCTCTCGGCGGGGCTGGTATTGACCTCAATTGGCTACCGCGGCAAGCCGATTCGTGGGCTGCCGTTCGACGAGTCCGCCGCGGTGGTGCCGAACGACGGTGGTCGTGTCGTCGGGGCCCCGGGTAGCTACGTCGCAGGCTGGATCAAACGCGGACCGACCGGCTTCATCGGAACCAACAAGTCGTGTGCGGCGCAGACTGTGCACGGCCTGGTCGCCGACTACAACGACGGCCTGCTGACCGACCCGGCCGACAAGCCGACAGCCCTGGACAAACTGGTGCGCGGCCGTCAACCCGCGATGGTCGACGCGGCGGGCTGGAAGGCCATCGACGCCGCAGAGATCGCGCGTGGCGGCGACGAGCGGCCCCGCGACAAATTCACCACGACGGCCG
>JAVXWV010000836.1:0-3085 GCA_032230775.1 Mycobacterium sp.
GAGGCTTTTCAGCGCGGCGGCCAACCCTCGGCCCGGTTCGGCGATGACGTGGTCGTCGGGGACGAACACATCCGTGAACTCGACGTCGGAGGTCAGTTGGAGCCGGTTGCCCATCTTCTTGTCGGGCTCGCCGACAACCACTGCGTCGCTGTGCATGTCGACGAGCAGCACCGCGTGTTCGCCGTCGACCACGCACAGCGTCGTCATGATGTCGGCCGCGCACGAGTTCGTGATCCATCGTTTGCGGCCGTTGAGACGGTATCCGCCGGTGACCCGCGTCGCCGTCGTCCGCATTGCTTCCGCCGACAGGTCGGTGCTGGCGTCGGGCTCGCTGGTGGCGAAGGAGCCGACGATCTCACCGCGCACGAGGCGGGGCAGATACTCGCCGCGGATGTGGGCGGGAGCCGCGTCAAGCGTGCGCCCCACCAGCAGGGCCTGTCCGTCATACAGTGCCGACGCCACACCCGGCGTGTAGTACGCCAGCTCTTCGATCACCGTCGCGGCCGCCAACATCGGGTACTGCAGCCCGCGGCCGCCGACGTCGGACGCGAACGGGATGGTGTACAACCCGGCCGCGGCCATCGCGTCGAGGATATCCCGCGGGAATGCGGCCTTGGACTCCTCAGCAGAATTCAGCTCTGCTGCGCGCGGCGCCAGCACGGTCGTCGCGAACTCCCGGGCCTCGGCACGGATCTTGAGGGTCTCGTCGGGGAGGAGCAGATCGTCGTAGAGCTGATCGGACGTGCGGGACAGGGCGTCGAGGGAGGAATTCATTCGGTTGGGTGCGGAAGTCATGGTTGGGAAATCAGATTGGGCTCGAATGGCAGGCTGACGACGCCACGCATGAAGTTGGTTTTCATCAGCGTCGGCTCGCCGGCGACAAAGTTGGGCATCTGTTGGTGCAGTTCACGGAATAGTGAGCGCAGCATCGATTTGGCAAGCTGGTTTCCGAGGCAGAAGTGAAGACCGCCGCCGCCGAAGGCGATGTGGGGGTTGGGTTGTCGCGCCAGATCGAATGCGTCAGGGCGCTCGAACACCTCGGCGTCGCGGTTGCCTGAGGCGTACATCATGACAACCTTGTCGCCCGGCAGGATCTGTTGCCCGTTGAGCTCGTATTCGGCAACCGCGGTGCGCCGGAAGTTCAACACCACCGATCCCCAGCGCAAGAACTCTTCGATCGCCGAGTCGATGCGGCCCTCGAAGTCCTCCCACAACCACTGGCGCTGATCGGGGAAATCGGTGAGCGCCTTGACCGCGAAGCTGGCCGTGTGGCGGGTGGTGTCGGTGGCCGCGACAGCGAAAAGGACCATCACGGCGCTGATTTCGGGATCCGTCAGTTTCTCACCATCGACCTCGGCCTGCACCAGATTGGTCAACACGTCGTCGGCGGGGTGCTCGCGCCGCGCCGCGATGAGCTGCTGAGCGATCTGGTGTATCTGCGTCGTCGCCTCGACTTGCACCTGGGCGCCGTCGCGCCCGGCCAGCAACACCGGATCGGCCCACGCCACGATCTCGTCGGCGGCGTGCGCGGCGGTCGGCCGCAGCTCCTCGGGAACACCGAACATGTCGCCGAACATTTCGATCGGCAGATGCCGAGAGATGTCGTCGACGAAGTCGATCGGCTCGCCTGCAGTCGCCTTTTCGCGCGCCGAGGCCACAATCCTGCGGGCGCGCGAGGCGATGTCGTCGTCGATGCGCCGAATCTGGGGACGGGTAAACGCCTTACCGACGAGCCCGCGCACTTTGTCGTGCTGCGGGTTGTCCATGGCCAGAAACGACATCGCCATCTGCAGAAACACCGGCGGAAGCACGTCGAACATGACGCCGTAGCCCGACACGAATACATCGGCGTTCTTACTGACTTCGACGATGTCGGCATGACGCACCACGGCCCAAAAGCCCCGATCGTTCTGTTGCGGGTGCAACGCCGTTTCGATCGGCCGCTGCCAGCTGACCGGGCGCTCTTGGCGTAGCTGGCGGAAGATCAGGTCCCGTTCCTCGGTGTCCTGCTCCCAAAACGCGTCAGAGGAAACGTTGAGTTCGTCGTAGGGCCGTGTCGCAGCGACGTCATTAGTTGGTGCGACATCCGTGTCGTCAAGCGATGGTGTGGTCATGGAAGGCTCCGATCAGCGATTGACACGACCATGCAATCACCGCAGGTCAACGTCGGCAAGTACCCGTAGGGGGGATTGACCCCCCGGAAGGGGAATATCCGTGCAGGCCAGCGTGGCCCGCGGCGAACATCGACCTTGACCCCATCACCCCTTCACCGATATGGTCTGACCATTCGAATGTTTGGTGTAAGGAAGAGCGATGACGGTCACGTCTGGCATCAATGGCGAAGCGATGTGGGGCTACGCGCTGCGCGGCGGCAACGCCGGCGTGATGGAGCGATCACAACAGTTCTTCGACTCGACCGACCGCGGGCGAAACTGCGCCACGGCCACACCCCTGGAAGGCGCGCGGTGATGACTCCCGACAGCTTCACCTACGAGTCCGCGGACGGCAGGCAGCTCGCCGGCTATCGCTGGGCCGCCCAAGACGGCCAACCGGTCGCGGGAGTCGTCGTGCTGGTCCACGGCATGGGTGAGCACCTCCGCCGGTACGACCACGTCGCCGAGGCGCTGACCTCAGCGGATTTCGTGGTTTACGGCCATGACCACCGCGGGCACGGCGCCTCGCTTGCCAACGGCGACGAACCTGGGAACCTCGGACCCCAGGGGTGGTCGGCACTGGTCGATGACCTGAATGTGGTGGTTGCCCAAGCGAAATCGGACCATCCCGGGCTACCTGTCGTCATCGTCGCGCACAGCATGGGTTCGTTTGCCACGCAACAGTTTCTGCTGGATCACGGCACCGACGTCGACGCGGTCGCCCTGACCGGAACCGCAGCTCTTGACCTACTCGAGCCGGCCTTGGACCTGTCCAGCGATCTGGACC
Organism: Mycobacterium sp.; assembly: GCA_032230775.1. Taxonomy (GTDB): domain Bacteria; phylum Actinomycetota; class Actinomycetes; order Mycobacteriales; family Mycobacteriaceae; genus Mycobacterium. The sequence continues at coordinate 2,941 of JAVXWV010000836.1, forward strand.
TGTCCGCCTTCAATGCCCCGTTTCAGCCGGCGCGGACGGATTTCGACTGGCTCTCCCGCGACGAGTCGGTAGTTGACGCGTATCTCAGTGATCCGCTGTGCGGGTTCGGGATCGACGCGGCCTCGGCGAAGGACATGTTCGTCGG
>JAVXWV010000842.1:0-3530 GCA_032230775.1 Mycobacterium sp.
CCGAGCACAGCCAGGGCAGCCGATTCGGGCTCGCCGTGGTCGGCACGCACCTGGCGTTCGACGCCGACGCCACCGCGCTGGCCGTCGTGGCGGCCGACGGTGACGGCCGCTACATCGACACTGCAAGCCTGAGTCCCGACGACGAAGCCGCGCTGGCGTCCTGGCTAGCCGACGTCGGCCAGCCCAAGGCGCTGCACGAGGCCAAGCTGGCCATGCACGACCTCGAAGGCCGAGGCTGGAAGCTGGCCGGTGTCACCTCAGACACCGCACTCGCCGCCTATCTGGTGCGGCCCGGGCAGCGCAGCTTCGCACTCGACGATCTCTCGCTGCGCTACCTAAAGCGCGAGCTGCGTGCGGATAACCCTGAGCAGCAACAGCTTTCGCTGCTTGACGACAGTGACGGCGTCGATGATCAGGCGGTGCAGACGGTGCTCCTGCGCGCCAGCGCGGTGATGGATCTGGCTGATGCCCTGGATGAGGAGCTGACCCGTATCGACTCGTCGTCGCTGCTTGGCAACATGGAGCTGCCGGTGCAGCGGGCACTTGCCGAGATGGAAACCGCGGGCATCGCCGTGGACCTCGGGCTGCTGTCGGAGCTACAAAGCGAGTTCGCGGCCCAGATTCGAGACGCCGCCGAGGCGGCGTATGCGGTGATCGGCAAGCAGATCAACCTCGGCTCGCCCAAACAGCTGCAGGTCGTGTTGTTCGACGAGCTGGAGATGCCGAAGACCAAACGCACCAAGACCGGCTACACCACCGACGCCGATGCGCTGCAGGGGTTGTTCGACAAGACCGGTCACCCGTTCCTGCAGCACATGCTGGCGCATCGCGACGCCACCCGGCTCAAGGTCACCGTCGACGGACTGCTGAATTCGGTCGCATCCGACGGCCGGATCCATACGACGTTCAACCAGACCATCGCCGCCACGGGCCGGCTGTCGTCGACCGAGCCAAACCTGCAGAACATTCCGATTCGTACTGAGGCGGGCCGGCGGATCCGCGACGCGTTCATTGTCGGCAAGGGCAGCCAGGGTGACTTCGACGAGCTCATGACGGCCGACTACAGCCAGATCGAGATGCGGATCATGGCCCACCTGTCGAAGGACGAAGGCCTCATCGAGGCGTTCCGCACCGGCGAGGACCTGCACTCATTTGTGGCATCGCGGGCATTCTCCGTGCCGATCGACGAGGTCACGCCTGAGCTGCGCCGCCGGGTGAAGGCGATGTCCTACGGGCTGGCGTACGGACTGTCCGCCTACGGTTTGGCCGCCCAGCTCAAGATCTCCACCGAGGAAGCCAAGGTGCAGATGGAGCAGTACTTCGACAGATTCGGCGGGGTGCGCGACTACCTGCGCGATGTCGTCGATCAGGCCCGCAGGGACGGCTATACCTCGACGGTGCTCGGCAGGCGGCGCTACTTGCCGGAACTGGACAGCAGCAATCGCAATGTCCGCGAGGCCGCCGAACGGGCCGCGCTGAACGCCCCGATCCAGGGCAGCGCCGCCGACATCATCAAGGTCGCGATGATCAACGTCGACCAGGCGATCAAGGACGCCGGGCTGAAGTCACGGATGCTGCTGCAGGTGCACGACGAGCTGTTGTTCGAGGTCGCGGGGGACGAGCGCGACGCCCTCGAGACGCTCGTTCGCGACAAGATGGGCGACGCATACCCGCTGGACGTGCCGCTCGAGGTCAGCGTCGGCTACGGCCGGAGCTGGGACACCGCGGCGCACTAGTCGCCGCCCAGCATTAGGGCGCGCGGTACCCGGCCAGCTGCGCCAGCGCAGGCGCGGCGGCACGCGCCGTGGCGACCTCGTTCACTTCCTCCTGCTGCAGCGCGTACACCCGTTGGTCGCCGAAGCCCCTGTCGATTCGGTCCCGTACGAAGGCGAGTTCGACCACCTGCGCGGCGAAGTTCTTGACCGACTTCGCGGCGGGGTTGCCGCCGAACTGTTCCGCGGCCGCGATCGCCGACTTACGGCGGCGAAGCGAGCCCAGCCACGTCGCCTCGTTGGGGGTGACCAAGCCGGCCGCAACCATGCCTGGCAGCTTCTCGGCGACGACTCGCTGCTCCCGGCGCCTGCTCGAGACGCCGAGCACGATCACCATCACGAAGATGGGCACCATCCAGAACAGGTAGGTCAGGAAGTACGCCTCCACGCTCAGCAGCGACGAACCGTTCCACAGCCCGTGCATGATCACCGCGCCGACATAGCCGAGCAGGACATAGAACGCCTTGGCCAGCGCGTTTCGCTGTTGCAGCGCGAAATACACGCCGATGCCGGTCATGGTGGTGAACAGCGAATGGGCGAACGGCGCCATGATCAGCCGCAGTGCGGCCGTCGCCAGGGACTCGGAAACCGACGCGCCACCGCCGATGTAGAGGATGTCCTCCAACCAGGCGAAGCCCGCACCGACGAGTCCGGCATAGACGAGGCAGTCGGTCAGCGAATTCAACTCGTTGCGGCGAACGCCCGTCATCATGAGCAGCAGGAACAGCCCCTTGGCGGCCTCCTCTGTGAGTGGTGCGCCGAGCACGACGGACCAGGGGCTGACCGTGTCAGGGTGGCCGGGGTTGATCGCCCCTTCGATGGTCAGCTGCAGGATCGTCGAGATGACGACCGCGACGGATGCGCCCCAGAGGAACGCGAGGACGAGCAATCGGGCCGGCTCCGGCTCCCACCTGTCGAGCCACAGATAGGCGAGCACGACGATCGTCATGGCCAGGCTGGACAGCGCGAAGCCGATGCCGGTGCCGACGGGGTTCACCGCGGTGAGCCCGATCACGATCAGCCCCGTTACGGTGCCGAGCACGATGATCAAGCCGATCGGCGCCCCGACCTTGCGGATTCGCCGAGGCAGCCCGGGATAGGTCACGAAAGCAGGGTAATCGTCGGCGCGGCTGATCATGATCGAGCAGCTGAGGAGACCGAGTTTGTCCAGCATGTACACAGTCGAGTAACCTCGACGGGGTACCCGTCTGTGCTCGATCGCGGGTGCGCAGTACTTGTCGGCGCTCGCGCCGAGCCAATAACTCGTGTCCCTTAGTCCCTACGACCCAACCTGTCCGGAGCAACCCACCACATGCCAAGTCCCTCCGTCACCTCGCCGCAAGTAGCCCTTAACGACATCGGCTCGGCCGAGGATTTTCTCGCCGCCATCGACAAAACCATCAAATACTTCAACGATGGCGACATCGTCGAGGGGACCATCGTCAAGGTTGACCGTGACGAAGTCCTGCTCGACATCGGTTACAAGACCGAAGGTGTCATCCCTTCCCGTGAGCTCTCCATCAAGCACGACGTCGACCCCAATGAGGTCGTTTCCGTCGGCGATGAGGTTGAAGCCCTGGTCCTCACCAAGGAGGACAAGGAAGGTCGCCTGATCCTGTCCAAGAAGCGCGCGCAGTACGAGCGCGCCTGGGGCACGATCGAAGAGCTCAAGGAGTAGGACGAGGCCGTCAAGGGCACCGTCATCGAGGTCGTCAAGGGCGGCCTGATCCTCGACATCGGCCTGCGCGGCTTCCTGCC
>JAVXWV010000885.1:0-2865 GCA_032230775.1 Mycobacterium sp.
TTGACTTGTCAAAAACTGGGCCCTGGCTCTATACAAGCCGATAACTTGCTGGCATGAAGGTGAAGGTCGTCATTGCGTCACCTGTAGCGTGCGGTTGAAGTCGCGACGCTGATGGAGTGACGGAGGAGACGACTATGGGTATCGCCGATCTCGCCTTGGGCGCAGCGCCGATCGCCGGCGGGGCGTTGCTGGGTGTCGCCGCGGGAAATCTGAAGCCAGCCGACGTCCGCGGCATGATCACCAAGGACATGGACCTGCTCGAGCGGATGCCCGACGATCGGCCCGAACTGAAGGCTCGGCTGAAGGCCAGCATCGACGAACGCATCGATGACTTGATTACCAGCACGGAACGCGGTCGTGAACTGAAACTGGCCGCCATGTCGTACGCCGGAAACTGGCGTGACATCGTCGTGTTCATCTGCGCCGTGCTGTTCACCATCATCTGGTGGAACGTCAGCCATAGCCGAAGCAACTGGCTGCTCTTGTTCATCGTGATGATCGTGTTGTCGATCGTTGCGGGAATCTATGCGGGGCGCGGCCTCGCCCGTGCGATCCTCCGGTTCGTTCGCCGAGACGAAGACGAATCTAAATCGTAATCGCCACCTCGGGGTCGGTGACCTCAAAGGCGCACTCCAGCAAGCGATTTCCCTCTGATACAACCGTGTCGTGCACGCCGCGCTTGAGCTGGATATACGGCTGCACCCGCATGCTGGTCGATTCACCCTTGCCGACCAGCTCCCACGTTCCTGCGACGAACCCGTCGACAAGCACCGTGCCGGGAAACACTCCGTTCTTGCCCGAGAACAATCTATTGCGGTGCTCGTCTGAGATCACGCGGGTGCGGTTGACATGGGATAGCAGGATGTTGTCGAACGCCGCGACCAGTCTCACTGGCGCCGGTGTATCCGGATCGGGCCGCGGCGCGTCCGGAATGTCGTAAAGCGTTTGTCCACCTTCGCTTTTGAAATGCATCAACTCCAGCCGGTCGACCACCTCGCCCAGCCTGGTGAGCCCGCTCCACGTCTGCACGTCAGCGGTGCTCGCGGGACCGAACGCTGCGAGGTAGCGGACCACCATGTCGTCAATCGTGACCGATTTCCCTCGGGGCTTGCCGAGCCATGCCGTCGCGGTGGTCAGCCGGACCTGTCCGCTGCGCTGCCACAGCGCCCGTGGCGGGACTTGTACCAACGGCAGCAGGCTGCGGGCGGCCTCAGCAAGCGAGCCCGGCGGTGTGTCCGGCCATTGCTCGGCCAGCCGGGCGCCGAGCTCGCCGGGGGTGAGCGCCTCGGCGTCGAGTAGTCGCCTGGCCGCCCCGACGACTTCGGAGACCTCGACGGCCGCGAGCGGCCTGCCGTGCGTGGCGTTGGCCTTGAGCATGCGATCAAGCGCCGGCTGAACCAGCTGGCGCAGCCGGTGACAGTCCTTGGCCGTGACGAGGTGGATGGTGCCGCGCATCAGCACGATCCGAACGGCCTTGCGGGAGGTGAGCAGGCCGGACAGCTCGTCACCGGTGAAGCTGTTGAGCCGGCTCCACAACCCGTAGTACGGCGCGAACGGTGCCTGCGCCTGCATGCCGACGAGGTGCTCGATCGCGTCGAGCGCGCTCATCGGTGAGCGTGTCAACAGCAGCTGACGCGCGAGCGTCGCGCGGTTGAGCGCCCGCAGCGACAGCGTCAACTGGGCAGTGCGGACGCGAACAGTTGCTGCAGCGCGATCCAGTGCCGCTCTGCGGCTTCCTCGTCGTACGGCGGGTTGTCGGGAACCGCGAAGCCGTGCGCCGCGGGATAGAACTCCACCGTGTGCGTGACGCCAGCCGCAGTCAGCGCTTTGTCGAGCGTCTCGGCCTGGTCCGGCGTGAACGATCCGTCGTTCTCGGCGCCAGCGACGTAGACGGTCCCCTTCATCTGGTCGGCGAGCAGGTGCGGGCTGCTCGCGTCTTCGGTGACGAGGCCGCCGCCGTGGAACGATCCCGCAGCTGCCACCCGGTCGGGCACCCGGCCTGCGACGATCACCGACGTCCGTCCGCCCATGCAGTACCCGCAGACGCCGAACGCGTCACCCTTGACCTCGGGCCGCGCCGCCAAGAAGTCGAAGAACGCGGCCGCGTCGGAAGCGATCATCTCGGGTGTGACGCTGCCGACCATCGTCATCAAGCGCTTGCGCTGCTCGGGATCGCCGAACACGGTTTCCATCGCGAACGGCTCCCAGTCGCCGTGGCGGTAGTACACGTCGGGCAGCAGAACGGCGTGGCCGAAGCCGGCAAGCCTGGCGGCCATGTCCTGGAAGGTCGGCCGGACACCGCCGGCGTCGGGGTACATCACGACGGCCGACCATGGGCCGGTGCCGTTCGGGGTGTGCAGGGTCACGGGACAGGTGCCGTCGGGTGTGGTGACGGTCGCGGAGATAGTCGGCATGGCCTCCGTTCTACTCGTTGCCGCTCGACGTAAGCTGAGCGGCGTGCCAATCGCCACGCCGTACGAGGATCTGCTCCGGCTGGTGTTCGAGGGTGGCACGCCCAAATCCGACCGTACAGGCACCGGCACGCGCAGCCTGTTCGGCCACCAGATGCGCTACGACCTGACGGCCGGTTTCCCGCTGGTCACCACCAAGAAGGTGCACACCAAGTCGGTGATCTACGAACTGCTGTGGTTCTTACGCGGCGACTCGAACGTGCGGTGGCTGCAGGAACGTGGCGTGCGTATCTGGGACGAATGGGCTTCGGAGACAGGCGATCTGGGTCCGGTCTACGGCGTGCAGTGGCGGTCGTGGCCGACGCCGTCGGGTGAGCACATCGACCAGATCAGCGCCGCGCTCGAACTGCTGAAGACCGATCCGGACTCGCGACGCAACATCGTATCGGCATGG
>JAVXWV010000900.1:0-3103 GCA_032230775.1 Mycobacterium sp.
TCGTTCTCCTCGGCAAGGCCGGTGGTGGCGCGCAGGTATCCGGGGACGCCGACGTCCCGGATGAGGATGCCCGCGTCAAGGTAGCGCTGCCAGGTCGCAGGGGCGTCGGCGAACTCGCCGAACAGCACGAAGTTGGCGTCGCTGGGGATGACCCGGAAACCCATGCCGGTCAAGGCTTCTGTGACGCGGTCGCGTTCGGCGACCAGCTTCGCGACGCTGCCAAGCGTGTCGTCGGCGTGGCGCAGTGCCGCACGGGCGGCGGCCTGGGTTACCGACGACAGGTGGTACGGCAACCGCACCAGCAGCATCGCGTCGATCACCGCTGGCGCGGCAATGAGATAGCCCAGTCTGCCCCCTGCGAAGGCGAACGCCTTGCTCATGGTGCGGGTGACGACAAGCTTGGCGGGGTACTCGTCGAGCAGCTTGACCGCGCTCGGCTGCGACGAGAACTCGCCGTAGGCCTCATCCAGTATGAGCATGCCGGTCTTCTCAGAAGACAGCGCCTCGAGCAGCCGGCGCAGTTCGTCGAGCGGAACGCTTTGACCCGACGGGTTATTGGGGCTCGCGACGAACACGATGTCCGGGCTGTGCTCCTTGATCGCCTGCACTGCAACGTCGGTGTCGAGGCTGAAGTCGTCGGCGCGGTTAGCCACCAACCATGCGGTCTGGGTGCCGTCGGAGATGATCGGATGCATCGAATACGACGGCACGAACCCGATCGCGCTGCGGCCGGGGCCGCCGAACGCCTGCAACAGCTGCTGCAGTATCTCGTTGGAACCGTTGGCGGCCCACAGGTTCTCGACGGACAGCGGCGTGCCCGTCTGTGCGGCCAGGTATGCGGCCAGGTCGGTGCGCAGCGCCACGGCGTCCCGGTCGGGATAGCGGTGTAGGTCGCCTGCGACCGCATGGACCGAGGCCGTCACGTCGTCAATCAACGCCGGTGTTGGCGGATGCGGGTTCTCGTTCGTGTTCAGCCGCACGGGAACATCCAGTTGCGGTGCGCCGTACGGCGATTTGCTGCGCAGGTCCTCGCGCAGCGGCAGATCGTCGAGCGTGATAGAACGACCAGGCGGCCCACCCATTTGTTCTTCGCGCAAGCGGCTCATCACGCCTCGAACCTCCGCCGCACCGCTTCGCCGTGCGCGGGCAGGTTCTCGGCCTGTGACAGCGTGATGACATACCCCGACGCATCCTTGAGCGCCGCCTCGTCGTAGTCGACGACGTGGATGCCCTTGAGGAACGTCTGCACCGACAAGCCGCTGGAGTGTCGCGCGCAGCCCGCGGTTGGCAGCACGTGATTGGATCCAGCGCAGTAGTCGCCGAGGCTGACCGGTGAATAGGCGCCAACGAAAATGGCGCCTGCCGAACGGATTCGACCGGCCACCTCGCGTGCGTCGATGGTCTGGATCTCGAGATGTTCGGCCGCGTAGGCGTTCACGGTTCGCACGCCTGCGTCGAGATCATCGACGAGCACGACCGCCGACTGCTTGCCCGTCAACGCCGCGGTCACGCGTTCGCGGTGCACGGTGGTCTCCAGCTGGTTGGCGAGTTCGCGGTCGGTGGCGTCTGCCAGTTTCACGCTGTCGGTGACAAGCACGCTGGCAGCCATCTCGTCATGCTCGGCCTGGCTGATGAGATCCGCGGCGACGTGCACCGGGTCCGCGGTGTGATCGGCAAGGATCGCGATCTCGGTGGGCCCGGCCTCGGCGTCGATGCCCACCTGCGAACGGCAGATCCGCTTCGCCGCAGTGACGTAGATGTTGCCCGGCCCGGTAATCATGTCGACCGGCGCAAGCTCGGCGGCTTCTGTTTGTCCCGGCGCTCCGCTTGCCCCGGCGGTGTCTACGCCGCCATACGCCAGCAGCGCGATCGCCTGCGCACCGCCGACCGCCCACACCTCGTCGATGCCGAGTAGCGCCGCGGCGGCCAGGATGGTCGGGTGCGGCAGTCCACCGAATGCGGCCTGCGGTGGGCTGGCGATCACCAGCGATTCCACGCCCGCGATCTGCGCGGGCACCACGTTCATCACCACGCTCGACGGGTAGACGGCGTTGCCGCCCGGCACGTAGAGCCCGACCCGCTCGATTGGCACCCAGCGTTCGGTGACCGTCGCGCCGGGTGCCAGCGTGGTCGTCGTATCCGTACGCCGCTGATCGGCATGCACGGCGCGGGCCCGGTCGATGGCCACCTGCAGTGCGGCGCGGATATCTGATGACAACTCGTCGAGTGCAGTTTGCAGCTCGGATGCTGGTACGCGGACTTGCGGGGGGCGCACGCCGTCGAAGGACTCGCCGTATTCGAGGGCGGCGTCCGCGCCCCGCTCGGCAACCGCTTCGACGATCGGGCGAACCTTGGGCACCACGGTGTCCACGTCCACGCCGCCACGGGGCAGCGCAGCACGGAGCTGCGCCGCGCTCATGGCGCGGTTGCGCAGGTCGATGCGGGTCATTGTGATCGGGGCCATCGACTCGATTGTCCCTGATCGGAGCCACCGAACAAAAATTGATTACGGCGGAACGGCTAGATTCGTCGCTATGTCTGCTGCATCTCGAAAAGAAGATCACCCCAACGACGCGCCGGGCGTCCCGATGGTGTTTCCCCGCTGGTGGAGCGCCTGCAGATCAAGTACTTCAACCCGATGATGAAACCCATCGCGCGATATCTACCGACGTTCGCAGTCGTCAAACACCGCGGTCGCACGTCAGGCACGGAGTACGAGACGGTCGTCAACGCCTTCCGCAAAGGCAACGTGCTGGCGATCGCGTTGGCCCACGGCAAGACGAACTGGGTCAAGAACGTACTGGCCGCCGGTGAGGCCGATGTGCATCTGTTCCGTAAGGACGTGCACATCACCAATCCGAGGGTGCTACCTGCCGGAACAGACGACCCGACGCTGCCAGGGTTCATCCGACGAGGAGGCAAGAATATGGAAGTTTTCGTCGCCGACATCGCCTGACCTCGGCACGATGCGCCGCACAACGCAGCGGCTAGATTCATGGCCATGTCTGCTGCATCTCGAAAAGAGCACCCCAATAACGCACCCGGTGTACCGATGGTGTTCCCGGTCGCGGTGGAGAAATTTCAGGTCAAGTACTTCAACCCG
>JAVXWV010000918.1:0-3272 GCA_032230775.1 Mycobacterium sp.
TGCCGACCGTCGACCGCGGGTTCCGGTTGGTGGACTTCTGGTCGATGGACACCGCGGGCGACAGGCCTTCGATGAAGTCGACGTCGGGTTTGTCCATCTGGCCGAGGAACTGCCGCGCGTACGCCGACAGTGACTCGACGTAGCGGCGCTGTCCTTCGGCGAAGATCGTGTCGAACGCCAGCGACGACTTGCCCGACCCGGACAGCCCGGTGAAGACGATCAGCGCATCGCGTGGCAACTCGAGGTCGATACTGCGCAGGTTGTGCTCGCGCGCACCCTTGATGATCAGGCGGTCAGCCACCCGGTATTCCTCCCGAAGACATAGATGAGCACCATGCTATGTGCCCCCACCGACAAGCCGATACCGTGAGCGATATGACAGTCGTCGACGACAACTACACCGGCCATGTGGAGCCAGGAACCGGGGCGCGCCGCAACCTCTCGGGCGCCTCAATCGTCAAGGTATCGGTGGGCAAGATGGACAACAACGCCTACCTGGTGACGTGTTCCCAGACGGGCGAGACGCTACTCATCGACGCCGCCAACGACGCGGAGATACTCCTCGAGCTGATCGAACGGTTCGTCCCGAAGCTGTCGCTGATCGTCACCAGCCACCAGCATCCCGACCACTGGCTGGCGCTGGAGGCGGTGGCCAAGGCCACCGGCGTGCCGACCGCGGCTCATCAGCTCGATGCGGAGCCACTGCCCGTCAAACCGGACCGCATCCTGGCCAACGGCGACACCGTGAAGATCGGCGAGCTGTCGTTCGACGTCATCCATCTCCAGGGCCACACCCCCGGGTCCGTCGCGCTGGCGCTCGACGGCGCCGACGACGCTACCCACCTGTTCACCGGTGACTGCCTGTTCCCGGGCGGCGTGGGCAAGACGTGGCAGGAAGGCGACTTCGAGAAGTTACTCGGCGACGTGACCAGCAGGGTGTTCGACGTCTACGGGGACACGACCGTCGTGTACCCAGGACATGGCGACGACACCACGCTCGGCGCGGAGCGACCACACCTGAGTGAGTGGAAAGAACGCGGCTGGTGACCTCAGCAGTGACACGATACTGGCGTGGACGACACACGCTGTGGGTCGTGCGGGGCTCAGCTAGGGGCGACAGCCAAGTTTTGTAGCGAGTGCGGCGCGCCCCTGACTCGCGCCGCGCAATCGGCGGAGTACAAGCAGGTCACCGTGCTCTTCGCCGATGTCGTCCATTCAATGGACATCGCCAGGCTCGTCGGCGCGGAGCGGCTGCGCGAGATCATGGCCGAGCTGTTCACCTGTGCGAGTTCAGTGGTTCAGCGCTACGACGGGACCGTAGGCAGTTTCACCGGCGACGGCATCATGGCGGTGTTCGGCGCACCCACCGCGCTGGAGGACCACCCGATACGCGCGTGCCTGGCCGCCTTGGCCATCCAGGAGGAGGTCAAGCGGCTCGCCGTCGACGTAGAAGCTCGAGACGGCGTCGAGCTGTGGCTGCGCGTCGGTCTAAACTCGGGCCAGGTGATTGCAGGCGAAATCGCCTCGGGCCCTTTCGGTTACACCACCATCGGTGAGCACGTCGGCATGGCCCAGCGGATGGAGTCGGCCGCTCCTGCGGGTGGCGTGATCCTCAGCGCATCGACCGCGCGACTCGTCGACGGCCTGGCTGCGCTTGGTGAGCCCGAGTTTGTCCGGATCAAGGGCTACGACCAACCGGTGCCCGTACGACGCCTGCTTGGCGTGGGTCAACGGCACGGCGGCGCGCGGCGCGCCGAGGCGAGTCTGGTGGGTCGACGTTGGGAGATGTCCGCAGTCGAAGGCCTACTGGACCGTGCACTCGACGGCCGCGGCGGTGTGGTCGGCGTGACGGGGCCACCAGGCATCGGTAAGAGCCGACTCGCACGCGAGGTTGCAGCGATGGCCGCTCAGCGCGGTGTGCAGGTGTTCACCGCAGTCTGCGAATCGCACACCAGCCAGGTCCCGTTCCACGTGGTCACGCGTCTGATGCGCGCCGCTACCGACGTCGAGGGTCTGGACGCAGTAGCCGCACGCGCCGTGGTCCGGTCACAGTTTTCGGACGCCGAGTCGGAGGACCTGCTGCTCTACGAGGACCTGCTCGGCATCGGTGATCCCGAAGCTGCGCTTCCCCGGATCGATCCCGACGCGCGTCGGCGCCGGCTGACCGCCATGGTGAACGCCGCCTCGTTGGCCACTGAGACCTCTGCCGTCTACGTCGTTGAGGACGCTCACTGGATCGACGAGGTCAGCGAGTCGATGCTCGCCGACTTTCTCATTGTGATCCCGCAGACGCCCTTGCTCACGCTGGTCACCTATCGGCCGGATTATCGGGGCGCTTTGGCTCAAGTGCCCGGGGCGCAAACGATAGCCCTTGCGCCGCTGAGCGATTCCGAGACGGCGACGCTGGTTTCGGAGCTGCTCGGACCGGATCCATCCATCGATGCGCTGGCTCAGACGATCGCCGAAAGGGCCTCCGGCACCCCGTACTTCGCCGAGGAGATCGTTCGCGAACTAGCGGATCGTGGTGTGCTGCAAGGGAATCAGGGGTCGTACGTGTCGACGGCCGAGGCTGCCGAAGTGAGTGTGCCCCCCACGCTGCAGGCGACGATCGCCTCGCGCATCGATCGCCTCGACCCGAAAGCCAAACGCACACTGGGCGCGGCCGCAGTGGTCGGGTCGCGGTTCGGCGCGGACCTGCTGACGGCGCTGGGCGGCGAGCCTGCGGTCGACGGTCTGCTGGCGGCCCAGCTCATCGATCAGGTCACGTTCACGCGACAGCCCGAGTATGTGTTTCACCAACCTCTGATCCGCACGGTGGCCTACGAGGCCCAGCTCAGATCCGATCGCGCCGACTTGCACCGACGGGTCGCCACCGCGATCGAAAAACAAAGCGGGGGAAGCGCTGACGAAAACGCCGCGTTGATCGCCGAGCACTTAGAGGCGGCGGGCGACCTTCAGGCTGCATACGAATGGCATTTGCGCGCCGGTACCTGGTTGAACAACCGCGATATCGCCGCGGCGCGGGTCAGCTGGGACCGTGCCCGGCAAGCTGCCGATGCACTGCCCGATGACCACCCCGACCGGACAGCGATGCGCATCACACCGCGAACCGCGCTGTGCGCAACTGACTGGCGAGTCCACGCCGACGATTCCATTGTCCGCTTCGAGGAGCTGCGGGAACTTTGTGCGCTCGCTGGCGACAAGACCTCGGTGGCGATCGGCATCATGGGGCCGATGGCGGTGCATTCACAGCGAGGCGAGGTACACGAGGC
>JAVXWV010000019.1:0-4148 GCA_032230775.1 Mycobacterium sp.
TCGTTGCCCGCCTCGGCGGCGAGCAGATCAACCAGCGGGGTCTCCCATTCGTCGGCTCGCAATACCAGCACCGTCGGCAGCGCGTCGAGCAGCCGCGCACTGACCTCGCTGCGGCCCGCGTAGGCACAGATCACCGAACGTGTCGCCCCTGACGGGCTGTTACCCCATGTGCGCACCCCGAGCGACATTTCAAATCGCAGATCATCGCCGGACAGCGTGGTGCAGCGTTGACCAGGATGGATGACGACCATCGGCGTGGTGGCCGGATCGTCAGCGAAGACGTACTGCTCGGTACCGCGGGTCATCGCGACATCGCCAGGACCCAGCCGCACCGTCCCGCTGCTCTCACCGACGATCGCCGCGCTGCCGTGGGTCTGGCAGATCAGCGTCAGCGGCGCCTCGTCCCGGATGCTCATAGACCATGGCGGATCCATCATCATTCGCAACACGAATGCGCCTCGCGCTCGCACACCGTCGAGCAGGCCGACCACGGCGTCCACGCCGGGAGCCTAACCCGCGCGGCCTGCCCACAGCGACGCTCGCGTATGTTCTCGGGACGATCAACGATGGATCGTCTGGGCTGTACCCGGTTGACTTCAGATCATGAATACGAGCCCCGTTGTCATCCTGACCTCCATCGCCGCTCTCTTCTCGGCGGCCGCAGGCGGGATGATGTTTGTGTTTTCCACCTTCGTGATGCGCGGCCTGGATCGCACCGGCCCTGTCGACGCGATCACCGCGATGCGCGGCATGAACGCCGAGGCGAACTCCAACCCGGTATTCCTGTTGGGCTATTTCGCCGCGACGATCCTGGCCCTGGTGGTCGGTGTCATCGCCGTGATCCAACTGCGGCAACCCGGTAGCTGGGTGTTGTTGGTCGGTGCGGTGTTCGTCATCCTCGGTGCTGTTATCACGATGGCGTTCAATGTGCCGCTGAACAACCATCTCGACACCGTGAACCCGGGCGGGCTGTCCGCCGCGGACGCGGCCCGCGAGTGGCAGGCGTACTTCTCGACGTGGACCGGGTGGAACCACGTGCGCACGATCACCAGCTTCATCGGGGCTGTGCTGCTGCTGCTCGGCCTTCGGTACCGCTGAACGGCTAACTCGGGGGCGTGAAGCCGCCGGGGTTCACTGGCGGCGGCGGCGCCTGGGATATCGGCTGCTGGTATGCGGACTGAGCCGGCCACTGCAGCGGAGCGCCAACCGGCGGCGGCGGGCGAAGCCGCGCCAACTCCCGTCGGTGCCGCTCGGCCAGCACCGCGGCCAGCACCAGCTGCGGCGGAGTGCCCGGCGGGGGCGGCGGCGATATCTGTGACACGATCTCGCCGGTGATCCGATAGGCCATCTGATCGCGCACCCGAGTATCCAACTGAGATGCGCGGGAAAGGAATTGGCGGGCCAGCTCGGCCTGGTCGGCGCCGAGACCCGACAACTGAAGCGACGACGCCCACCACGCCAGCTGGGGCGGCATCGACGGCGGTGGGGCCAGCCGCGGCCCACGCTCACTGATCACCACCGTGCCCGCAAACACGTCGCCGATACGTTTTCCCTTGGCCGACAACAGACTACAGATCACTGCTGGACCGCCCGCGAGTGTCCAGATCTCGATAACCGCGGCCAGCGCACGAAACAACGCCTGGCGGAATCGTTCCGGACTGCCGTCCTCCGACACCACCCGCAGCCCCAGCGCCATCTTGCCGAGCGAACGGCCCCGTGTCGCCGTCTCGAATGCGATCGGATACCCCACCAAGGCCAGCACGGTGAAGATGATCAGCACCGCGGCAGACAGCGCGCTATCGAACTGCGTCAGTGTGGCCGCCCACAGCAGCACGCCGATGATGTAAGCGACGAACACCACGGTGCAATCGATCATCGCCGACAGCGCACGAACCGGTAGCTGGGCGATCTGAACATCAAGGACCACCGCATCCCCGGTCACCACTGGTTCTTGCGCGCGGACCATAATGGCCACGCTACTAAAGCGTGTCGAACAACTCTGGTGAGTTTGTCGGCACCGCCCTTCTCGGGCGTCATCGGTTCAGGCCGCTGGTGCGGTGTGAACGTCAGTTCCCGCTTCAGCCGGGCTGGTTTCACCGGCACACGAGGAGTGCTGGTCAGCGCCGTCCCGTCGGCGGGCGTTGGTGGCCCGGCCCCGTTGCTTGGGGGTCCGGGGTTCGAGGTGATGCGTTTGGCCCCAGCGGGCGAGATTCATCGCAGCGTTGAGGTCGCGGTCAGCGGAGTATCCGCACACGCAGGTGAACATCCGATCGGCCAGGGTCAGATCGCGATGGATGGCACCGCAGGCCCGGCAGAGCTTGCTCGACGGGTACCAGCGATCCGCGACGGCAAGTTGGCCACCGCGCCAACCCTGTTTGTAATGCAGTTGGCGCGCGAACTCGGCCCAGCCCGCATCGGAGATGGCGCGGGCCAGGCGGTGATTAGTCAGCATCCCGGACACGTTCAGGTCTTCGATGACGAGCCGGTCGTGGGTCTTGACCAACTCATTGGACACCTGATGCAGGAAATGCCGACGCACGTTCGCGACGTGGTCGTGATGACGCCCCAGCTTGGCTGCGGCGTGACGGCGGTTATTTGATCCTTTCTGCTTGCGCGACAACGATTTCGCCAGCCGCCGCTGCCGCTTGATCCCGGTGGTCAACGGTTTGGGGGCTTGGGTGATGCGGGCGACCTCTAAACCGTCGCTGGTGGCGGCAACCGCAAATGCCGACAAACCACGGTCAACCCCGACCCAACCGCCATCATCTCGAGGATTGCGCGCCGGATGGATATGGGCCGGATGGAGGTTGGCGGCCTCGACATTCAGGCTGACCCACCAGCGCCCTCCGTGGCGGGTGACGGTGGCGAACAGGAGCTTGGCCCTGCCGTTGGCCAACATGCGCCGCAACCGGCGGGTGTCATCATGCACCCCGATCTGCCCGATTCCGGGCAGAGTGATCGAGCGGGGGCGCCCGTTGTCACCGATTCGAATCGCCGGCGGTCGGCCCTTGGGGTGTTTGTTGCGTAGCCGAAACGACGGAGTCACGCCGGTTTTCTTCTTGAAGTGCGGGAAGCCGACTCGCTTGCCCGTGCGCTTGCCGCGGCGCGAATCCGACCAGGCAGCCAGGGCGCGACCGCAGTCCACGGCGGCTTCCTCGAACACCTGCTGATACACCTCGCGCCGCCAAGGAAGGCCGGTCACCACCATCTCGGCTCTGCCGGTCGAGTCGACGGCCACCACCCTGCCCGCGTCTTCTGTCGTCTTCCACGCGTTGAACGCGTTGATCAGGTCGAAGCCACTCCACGCGACCTTCACAATTGGATCGGTCTTGCGTTGGGTGAGTGCAGTTTTCACCATCTGCAAGCACTGATTGAAGCCAAACCGGGCCGCGCCGGCATGCCGGGGCAGCACCTCGTGCTGCTCGACGGTGGGGTCAAGGCAGAACTTGAATGTGGTGTGCCGGCTCATTACTTGTGAGCATCCCATCACCCACCGACATCGACCGTTCAACGGTCATGCCGACCTCTGCGATCACCACCGACAGCCGACTGACTCGCATTCAACAACGCTGGAGATATCGATTCGACCTCGCCGATGGTGCGCTGGTGGGACGCCAGCACGGGGCCAGGGGAGGGTAGCCGTCGACGTCGTGCCCGCCTCGAAAACCAGCCGCGGGGCACCGTCCAGCACTCCCCAAAGTGATTGCACGCACCAACCACTCGATTGACCACTGCCGACGCCTCCAGGCCACCACCGAGTCACGCAGACGCTCACGAAGAATTCCTGCCTCTTTACCAAAGCGCCCCTATCTCCACTCCCTACTAGGATTTGCCATGTGGATGTCGACGCGTTCGTGGTCGCGCACCGTCCGACGTGGGATCGGCTCGAGGTGCTGGTGAAGCGGCGTCGGCGGTTGACCGGCGCGGAGGTCGACGAATTGGTCGACCTCTACCAGCGGGTGTCTACCCATTTGTCGATGGTGCGGAGCGCGTCAACCGATTCGGCGCTCGTCGGCAGGTTGTCGGGCCTTGTGGCAGGGGCGCGTTCGGCGGTGACCGGCGCCCACGCACCGCTGTGGAGTGAGTTTGTCCGGTTCTGGACGGTGTCGTTCCCGGTGGTCGCCTATCGGGGTTGGCGCTGGTGGCTC
>JAVXWV010000056.1:0-7336 GCA_032230775.1 Mycobacterium sp.
CGGTATGCCGGAGTCGATCCGTAGAAGGCGATCTGCTTGCGGGTGCCGACCGCGGCGGCGCTCAAGCCCGCCTCGTCTTCAGCGGTCACCACGAACACCGGACACGACACCTGGAAGTCGCTTCGCCTCCGGCCCGACCGGTGCATTCCGCGCAGCAGCGCGGGAGTGGTCACTTCATCGAAGGAGCGCTTGGTCGTGAACGCGTGGGCGAGCAGTCCGTCGGATACTTCGCCGGCCATCTCCGTCATCGCCTCACCGACGGCGGCGATGAACATCTTCGGAAACTCGTAGTCGTGAGGCTCGGGTGTGAACATCGGCGTCATGAGCTTGTGGGTGTAGAACTCGCCCTCGAAGCTCAGTTTCGAGCCGTCCCGCCAGCACGTCCAGATCTCCTGAATCGCCAGCACGAACTCCCGCATGCGACGCACCGGATGACTCCACGGCATGCTGAATCGCTTCTCGATATGCGGCCGGATCTGTGAGCCGAGGCCCAGATTGAGCCGGCCACCCGAGTACTCCTGAAGGTCCCAGCCGACGTTGGCGACGGTCATCGGATTGCGCGCAAAGGCCACTGCGATGCTTGTGCCCAGCTCGATCGTCTCGGTGTGTTCGGCCGCGAGTGTCAACGGCAGGAACGGGTCGTGGTTGATTTCGGCGGTCCAGCAGCCGTCATAGCCGCGTCGTTCCAGCGTGGTCGCCGCCTCCACGATGTTGGCGAGTTGGCTTGAAACGCCGCCGTCGACCTTCAGGCCGGCGCCGCTACCCATGCCCGCAGACGCTACAGTAAGCAATTCAGTATGGTCAACGTGAACATGCCGGTGCGACGATCGCCTTGGGACGACAGGAAGAGCGCATGACGAACGAGCAGGGCTGGAAGGAGACGCTCGAAGACCTCGATCTTCGGCGTGAGCGTTCGCGGGCGATGGGTGGTCCCGAGCGGCTGGCCAAGCATCACGGCAAGGGCAAGCTTGACGCCCGTGCGCGCCTCGACCACCTTCTCGACAAGGGGACGTTCCGTGAGTTCGGCACCCTCGTCGGCGGCGACATCGCAGCGGACGGGATCGTCGCCGGCTCCGGCCTCATCGATGGTTCACCGGTGATGATCGGAGCCGAGGACTTCACCACGCTGGCAGGCAGCATCGGACCCGGCGGCAACGCCAAGCGCTACCGACTCGCGGAGTTGGCGTTGCGTGACCGCATCCCGGTGGTGATGCTCCTGGAAGGTGCCGGCTTCCGCCCCAGCGGCGAGCACTACGGGCGCACACCGACCGATCTGCTCGCCCAGGCGCAATGCTCCGGCAAGGTCCCGATGGTGGCGGGACTGTTGGGCCCGTCTGCGGGGCACGGTGCGCTCGTGGCACCGGTGTGCGACTGGACCATCATGAGCCGTCAGGGGGCTATCTTCACCGCGGGTCCACCGGTGGTGAAAGAGTCCACCGGCGAGGAGATTTCGAAAGAGGAACTCGGCGGTCCGAACGTAGCCCTGGCGAGCGGAGTGATCCATAACATCGCCGACGACGACGAAGCGGTGCTCGACGACATCCGCCGCTACCTTTCGTACTTCCCGCCGAGCGCGTGGTCGTATCCATCGTCGCTGTCCGACGACGAAGCAAGCGAGTCGCGTCCAACGCCCGAACTGCTGGACATCGTGCCCCGCGGCAACCGTCGCGTCTACGACATGCGCGCGGTTCTCGACGTGGTGTTCGACGGGAGAGGCTGGTTCGAGGTGCAGCCGAAATTCGGGCAGGCGATGATCTGCGCGCTCGCTCATCTCGGCGGCCATCCCGTCGCTGTCGTCGCGAACCAACCGAAGGTGATGGCCGGCTCCATCGACGCCGATGCCGCCGACAAGGCAGCGCATTTCATCACCGTGGCCGACTCGTTCCACCTTCCGATCGTCTTCCTCGCCGACAATCCCGGCATGTTGCCCGGCAGCCGGTCGGAGAAGAGCGGTGTGCTGCGCAGCGGGGCACGGATGTTCGCTGCGCAGACCGCGGCGACGACACTCAAGCTGCACGTGACGCTGCGCAAGGCCTACGGATTCGGATCGATGGTCATGTCACTTCTCGGATTCGACAACCAGAGCGCGACATTCGCGTACCCCGGCGCGACGATGGGCGCGATGAGCGCCGCCGCGCTGAGCAAGGCCTCCCACGCCGCAGAGGATGTGGAGGCCAAGCTACACAAAGCGGAAGTCGAAGCGTCGTTCCGGTCAGCGGGCGGCCTCGGCTTCGACGATCTGATCCGCCCGGAGGAGACGCGCAACGCGCTACTGAGCGCCCTGCAACGCGGCATGTACAGCAGGCAGGCCGCGGCAGAACCGGTGTACCGCACGCTCATTTTTCCGTGATTTGTGTGCGTTGAAGAGCGCTCACCGCTCCTCAACGCACACAAATCACACGGTAGCGCGATATTCGTCGACGATCGGCTCCAATTCGTCGGGGGTGGCGCCGTGCATGATCAGCGCATCGGCTCCGTACTCGAACTCCTTGCGGATACGATCCACGCACTGTCGGGCCGACCCGGTGGCCGACGGCTCGAGCCATTCCTCGGGAATGAGCGTCACGATGTGCTCGATCTGCTCGGGAGTCGCCTTGTGATCGATGCCTCCAGGGATCGAGGTGACGACGGAGTCTGCCCGGAAGCGTTGCAGCACAGCGGGATCCCAATCATTGGTGGTCACCATTAGATCGCCGTAGCCCTGCAGGTAGGTCGCTAGCCGGGCGACGGTCTTCTTCAGCCGCAGCTCCTCGGGTAGATGGTCACCGACGGTTGCGAAGCACGACCACACTCGCACACTGTCCGGGTCGCGCCCGGCCTTTTCTGCCGCGTCCTTCACCGTCTTGGCGCAGCGCTGCACCGTTTCCGGTGTGAAGTAGGTGTGCAGGATGACGTCGTCGAACGCCCGGCCGCCCAGCGCAAGCGTGTTCGGCCCGAACGCCACGAGCGCCAACCGGATGTCCTCGCGAAAGTCTGGATCCAAGAACAGCACCTGATACTGGCCGATCGGCCCGTCGTGGTTGAAGATCACCTCGCCGTTCCAGAGCCGACGCATGACCTGGGCGAAGTCCTCCATCTGCGCGGTCGTCACCGCAGGCACACCGAACGCGGCGTACATCGCCGCCACGCCCCTGCCGATACCGAGTGTGAAGCGGCCACGGGACAGCCGGTGCATTGTCGTCGCCCAGGACCCGGTGATCAGCGGGTGGCGGGTGTTGTGATTGGTTGCGGCGGTGGCGATCTGCATCCGGTTGGTGACTGCGCAGGCCGCGCCGACGAGCGACGACGCCTCCTTCACGTTCCACCGCTCCGAGATGAACGCGGTACCGAAGCCAATCTCCTCGCCGCTGCGGGCCTCGTCCATCAGGGTTGCGGGCCCCTCGCCACCGGCGCCCGCCAGCAGGTAGTACCCAAGCTCGTCCAACACCCGATCAGTCACTGCCAAACCCCTTGCTTGTAGCCGCAATTCCAGACTTCGGCGATCCTGCCGTCGACCACACGGAAAATCTCCATGCTGCCGACGTCGGTCTTGGTTCCGTCCTTCAGCGTCATCGGCGACTGGTACACGATCGCAACGTGTTCGCCGTCGTCGCCCGCCACGACAAGATTGAGGTCGAAGCGGATCGTGTCGAACATCTCCCAGTGGTCCACTATCCGTTGGACGGCCTGCTCGTGGGTGAGCGTCGTGGCTTCCCCCACCTCGTGGCGAATCACCGACTCGCCCATCAATTCATCGGCAAGCGCGAAATCACGCTCGTTCCAGACCACCAGGTTGTACAGCTCAACCACTTCACGCGCCGAACCCGTCATGCAAAGACCTCCAGTGCGTCGATCGCGGCGACGGCGGCGACAGCGCGGTCGGTGAGTGTGAGGCAGAGCTGACGTGATCGCTCGGGCAATGCGTCCCAGCTGTTGAGCGTGATGACGGGTAAGAGCATCAGATAGACGGCCGCGAATCTGTAGTGCCGCCATGCGTCGTCGAGCGCGTAGCCGGTGACGCCTTGGGCGGCAAGGTGATCGAGGTATTCCTGCACCAAGGTTTCATCATGACCGTCGCGTGCCTCACTCGGCAGGCCTTGAGTGACGAGGTAAGCAACGTCGGCCGTACCGCAGCCGCGCGCAGCCATCTGAAAGTCCACCACTTTCATTCTCTCGCCGTCGAAGAACAGGTTGTCGGCCCTGATGTCGCCGTGCAGCAGCATGTTGCGTTCGGTCAGCGCAGTAAGGGCCGTCACCGCTCGTGCGGCGAAATCCTCCGCGAACCGTGCGACGCTCGCAGGAACCGAGCTGGCGCAGTTGTCGCGGTAAATCTGCCAGCCCCGTGCGAACGCGGGCAGCAGCAGGTCACGCACTATCGGTGTGTCGATGCTCGGAAATGACGTAAGTGCAGGGGCATTCGCCAAGTCGCAAGACCAGGCATGAAGTCCGGCCAGCTGTTCGATGCACAGCCGGGCCCGGTTCATCGGCAGACCGGCGAGGTGGTCGGCGTTCTCCCAGGCCCGCAGGTCCTCCAGCAGCAGCACGAAATCAACGGAGTCCTCGGCCATCCGAGCGGCGTACACCCGCGGCGTAGCGATCGGTGCTCGTCCGGCGACGTTTTGGTAGAACGCCAGTTCACGCCGGTAGCCGCCGAGAAGCTCCATGGCTCCGCGCGCCTCCGACTGCGCGGGCAACTTGGCGATCATTGTGGCAGGCACGTCGTCGTCGGCGGTCAAGTGGAGCCGGTACAGCAGTGACGAGAAGCCGCTGTCCTGCGCGATCTGTTCGACGCGCACGTCGGTCACCGTGGAGGCGACTAGGCCTGCATCGGTGCGCAGCACGTCGGTCAGCGAGTGAGCAGTCAGGTCGTCGATACCGCCGGGAACCGACGCCGTGCCGGCACTCACCATCGAGATCCTTCGCAACTTATTTAACGTTACGCAAGTAACATAATTGTCGATCGTCTAATATGCAAGGGTGCCTTCCCCAAGTCGCGGCCTGACACAGCCCGAACGGGTCGAGATCTCCAGCCGCAAGCTGGCTCGCGCTGCGGCCGAACTCATCATCGAGAAAGGGTGGGAGGCCACTACAGCTGCCGAGATCGGCCGGCGAGCCGGATACAGCCGGGCCATGGTGCATGCCCGATACGGCAGCAAGGACGCCGTACTCGACGCGATCTTCATGCGCGAGTACGTGGCGCAGTTGAGTCCCGATCTGGATCCCGAGGCCAACGGCCTGCGGCACGCGCTCGCGCATTTGGACCGGATCGGGCAGCTCGCCGCGGAGGACCCCGAGCTTCTGCGGGCGATGTTCGTCGCCGCGTTCGAGGCGGTGAAGAGCACGTCGGCACTGCGTCCGCGCTCGCTGGGCCAACTCGTCGTCGGCATGCAGAAGGTCGAGGCGGGACTCAAGAAGGGGATCTCAGACGGGTCGGTGCAGCCTGATGTCGACGTCAAGCGCGCCGTCAACGACATCAGCTCAGCGGTGTACGGCATCGCGTACCTCTGGCTCGTGCTGTCCGACGGTTACGACCTGAAGAACGAGCTGAAATGCCTTCGGGCACGACTCATTCGGGACTATGGCTCGACGGCCGACTGACCGCTCATGTAATGCGACTGCGGGCTGGCCGGCGCGACTGCGAAAATCTACCGCGGTCTACCGTGCCGCTACGGCCAGTCGCGCTTCGCGCCGCTGGTCATAGTAGGAGGCCTTTTCCTCGACCAGATCGAGGAAGGCCGCCAGTTCATCTCGCGCGCGGGCTGCTTCACCGTCGAGGTCCTCACGCTCGAAAACTCTCCAGAACCGCAATACTGGACGCACGACATCATCCAAATGTGAACGCAGGTCGTAGATGCCGGCCTTGGCGATCGCGATGGCATTTTCCGCGAAGCCCGGCATGGTGCTCCCTGGCATCTGGAAGTTGATCACCTCGCGAGCGATCGCCTGCATGGTCTCGTTCGGCGCGATATCGAGCGCGGCGTCCACCAGGTTCCGGTAGAAGACCATGTGCAGGTTCTCGTCGGTTGCTATCCGGGTGAGGAGTTGTTCGGCGATGGGGCATCCCGATGCCCGGCCGGTGTTGCGATGGCTGATGCGCGTGGCGAGTTCTTGGAACGACACGTACGCCAAGGCCTCTATTGGCGACTTGTCGCCAGAGTCGTAGCCGGCTGCCGTGTGCACCATGCGACCATGCTCAAGTTCGACGGGATCGACGCCGCGGGTGACGAGCAGATAGTCGCGGAGCGCAATGGCGTGACGCCCCTCTTCGGCCGTCCACTGGCCGACCCACTGTCCCCACGCGCCATCGCGCCCGAAGCGCGTCGCGATTTCGCGATGGTAGGACGGCAGGTTGTCCTCGGTCAGGAGATTCACGATCATCGCCGCTTTGGAAACGTCGTCGAGCTGGGAATCCTCCGGCGACCAGTCCTCACCGCCCAAGAAGGCGAAGTCTCGGCCACGGCTCCACGGAACGTAGTCGTGCGGATTCCAGGGCTTCGCGATCTCAAGATGTCGGTTCAGGTTGGCCTCTACCACTGGTTCCAACTCTGTGAGCAATGCCTCTTGGGCTTTCGTCATCGAGACTCTCCTGGGCTGTCGGCCTCTTACCTATACCTACGGCTGCGTAACCTACGCTACCGTAGGTCGGCCGAAAATCAAGTGCTAACTGACGGGCCTTTCGCTGCCCGCACATTGCGACACGAGTTGTTGCGAAATTGATTGACCGACAGCCTGTTTCGCGTCGGATCTAACGCCAGGGCGGGAAATCCGCTGAAATCGCGCCATGAGGTTACGTACGGCGCATGCATCCGACGGCCCGGTCGCCCCGCCGCCGCCTCGCGATCTTGCCCTTTGCGGAAATCTATACTGTAATCGATTTAGTATCTACCGACTCAGAAGGCGGCTTGCGTGAAAGTCCCGTTCACCTGGAAGGTCACCGGCTGGTTCATGGTCGGCTGGTCGGCGGAGTTCCAGCAGGGCGACGTGCGTCCCCTTCGGTACTTCGGTGAGGACCTCGTCGCCTACCGCGACGATTCGGGCGAACTACACGTGCTGTCGGGCCACTGCCGACACCTCGGTGCCCACATCGGACACGGCGGCAAAGTCGTCGGCGACTGTGTCGAGTGCCCGTTCCACGGCTGGCGGTGGGGACCCGACGGGACAAACCGCTACATCCCGTACCAGCCGGACAAGCCAAACAAGGCATTGCGACTTCGCGTGTACCCGGTCCGAGAGCAGTACGGCTGCGTGTTCGTCTGGCATCAACCCGACGGCAAGGAACCGCAGTGGGAGATGCCCGACCTGTTCCACAAGTTCCCGCAGTTCGATACCGATCCGGACGCGTATTACCGTCCGTACC
>JAVXWV010000064.1:0-5753 GCA_032230775.1 Mycobacterium sp.
GGAGCCGACCGGCCTGCGACTTCGGGCATCCGTTCTCACAGTGGCAATGCCCGGCCAAGGATCGCGAACGCGCGCGGATCGCCTGCGAAGTGGTAGCCGCGGATGATGTCGGTGAACCCGAGCCGCCGGTACAGCCGCCACGCCCTGTTGGCTTCGCCGTTGATCTCCGGCGTCGACAGCAGCACGTGTGCCTCGCCGCGGTCGGCGAGCAGCCGTCGGGCCAGCGCCTCGCCGAGGCCGCGGCCCTGGGCCCGCGGTGCGATGTGCAGTTCGGTCAGTTCGAAGTAGCTCGTCATCAGCTCAGCGATCCGCATTCTGTCGGCGCCGACCCGATACAGGCCCTGCACCACCTGTTGCTGCCACCACTGGTCCGGCGCGCCGCAATAGCCGTACGCAACCCCCAGCATCGGCGCGCCGGGCAGCGCTGCGCCCGGCAAGTCGGTGATGTCATGTTGGTCGGGAACCTCGACTGCCGCGACGGCCTTCCAGCCGTGCCTGTGGGTGTGCTCGAGCCACATCGACGCGCGCTGGTCTTCGGTGCCGCGTGGGTATCGCATGGCGTCGACATAGACGGCCAGAGCGTCACCGAGCCTGCGCTGCATATCGCCCGGCGACAGATCGATGAGAAATGTCGCCAAGTTGTCCCTGTCCTTCCTCGCCCTGCCGCCGCAAAGCGGTGTGGTCCACACCATTATTGGTTGGGTGAGGCGATTATTGGTTGGGTGAGGCACCGGCTCACAACTGCGGCGCCCGTCATAGAATCGACCGTCGAACTAGGTGGTACGGCTCAGATCGACCTCGTATCATGACTGTTAGGTGCCCGTGAATGCGGGCGAACACGACTTTGCACATTTAGACGGCCGGGCCGGCGAGGGAGGGACGAATGCCACTCTCCGATCATGAGCAGCGCATGCTCGATCAGATCGAGAGCGCACTCTATGCCGAAGACCCGAAGTTCGCTTCGAGCGTTCGCGGTGGGACTTTGCGTGCTCCCTCGGCGCGGCGCCGTCTGCAGGGTGTCGCACTTTTCGTGATCGGTCTGGCCATGCTGGTCTCCGGTGTCGCGTTCAAGGCCACCATGATTGGTAGCTTCCCGATTCTGTCCGTCATCGGCTTTGTGGTGATGTTCGGCGGTGTGATCTTCGCCATCACCGGTCCGCGGGTGGCCAAGGGCCGCGACCGCGCTGGCGCCGCTGAGCCAGGATCACCTCGCCAGAAGCGCGGTAAGGGCTCCGGCGGCTCGTTCACCAGTCGGATGGAGGATCGATTCCGCCGCCGCTTCGACGAGTAGGCCGGCATCGAGCCGAGGGGTAGCCCGCGACGGGCTGCCCCTTTTTTGTGCGCAGGCGTGTCGCGAATTCTCCCCCACACCGCCCCACTGACGCCGTTCGGGGCGTCTACCTGGGGTTTTATCTGATTGCGGTCATCGTCGGCCACTGGCGGGTGTGGAAAATCACCTGGATCAGGGGGCGTGGTGGGGACGCACGACCAACTCTTGCTATCAAATGGCACAATGTGGGGGATTGTGGGGTAAAGTGGCGGACAACGGAGCGACCGGGGCTCTGTTGTTAGGCAGGTTGGCGGGAGGTTGGCGGGATGTTTCTCGGCACCTACACGCCGAAGCTCGACGACAAGGGGCGGCTCACGCTGCCCGCCAAGTTCCGCGACGCGCTGGCAGGAGGGTTGATGGTTACCAAGAGCCAAGATCACAGCCTGGCCGTCTACCCGCGCGCCGAGTTCGAAAAGGTGGCTCGACGAGCGTCGCAGGCGTCGCGGAGCAATCCGGAGGCCCGCGCGTTCCTGCGTAACCTGGCCGCCGCCACCGACGAGCAGCATCCCGATACCCAAGGCCGGATCACGCTGTCAGCCGACCACCGCCGCTACGCAAGTCTTTCCAAGGACTGCGTGGTGATCGGATCAGTTGACTACCTGGAGATCTGGGACTCGGAGGCATGGCAGTCGTACCAGCAGACCCATGAAGAGAACTTCTCCGCGGCCACCGATGAAGCTCTGCACGACATCATCTGATTTGGCGGCCGACCGGCACGTTGCCCGTGCATCGTGGCCTCTGTCCGAACCGGCCCTGGCGTACTTCCCCAACGCCAGGTCCGGGTTCTCGGACAGGGACCTCGGTGCAGGGGCCCTCATCACAGAGGTTGCGATGTCTGAGAATCCCCCCGGCCCCGGCGATCACGGACACGTTCCCGTCCTACTCGACCGCTGTGTCGAGCTGCTGACTCCGGCGCTCACCCGCCAGAACCCCGACGGCGAGGGCGCGGTCCTTGTCGACGCCACGCTCGGCGCAGGCGGGCACTCTGAACGCTTCCTCACCGAGTTTCCCGGTTTGCGAGTGATCGGACTCGATCGCGATCCCAACGCGTTGTGGATCGCAGGTGAGCGGCTGTCGCCGTTCGGCGACCGGGTCATGCTGGTCCGTACCCGCTACGACGGCATCGAGAGCGTGCTGACCGAAACCGGTTACTGGGCAGACAAAGACCGCGTCGTTCAAGGGATCCTGTTCGACCTCGGTGTGTCGTCGATGCAACTCGACCGCACCGAGCGCGGCTTCTCGTATGCCGCCGAGGCGCCACTGGACATGCGGATGGATCCCGATGCGGAGCTCACCGCCGCGGAGGTCGTCAACACCTACGACCAGAAGGCGCTGTCACGGGTGCTGCGGGAGTTCGGCGAGGAGCGTTTCGCAAGTCGCATCGCCTCCCAGATCGTCCGCCGCCGCGCGCGCCGGCCGTTCTCCACCACCAGCGAGCTGGTGGAGCTGCTATATGAGGCGATCCCCGCGCCCGCGCGGCGCACCGGAGGACATCCGGCCAAGCGCACATTCCAGGCGCTGCGCATCGCCGTCAACGGCGAGCTGGACTCGCTGCGCGACGCGATTCCCGCTGCGCTCGGAGCACTGGCTCCCGGCGGCCGAATCGTCGTGATGGCCTATCAATCCCTGGAAGACCGCATCGTCAAGAACCAGTTCGCCGCCGCGACCGCGTCACGTACCCCGCCCGACCTGCCTATCGAATTGCCCGGCCACGAGCCGGAATTCGTCGCCCTGACCCGCGGAGCCGAGCGTGCGGGCCCCGAGGAGATCGAACTCAATCCGCGTAGCGCATCCGTGCGGCTACGGGCACTGGAAAAGGTTGGGGGATAACCATGAAGGCCAAGCGTCCAGCACGGGTTCGCGGTGGCGACGAACCACGTCGCACGAGCCGCAACACGACCCGCCGCCCCGCCGACGCGCCGCCGCGCAAGCGCAAGGCGGCGCGCGAGCAACGCCCGCAGCACTCGGCGCCTGCGACCAACCCGTTCCCGCGGCCCACCGACGGACCGGCAAGGCCGAAGAACGCCAGCCAGGCCAAGGCGCGAGCCAAGGCGCGAAAAGCGAAGGCGCCCAAGGTCGTCCGCCCGCCGCTGCGTGAGCGGATCATCGTCAAGCTGGCGTCTATCGAGCTGAACCCGCGTGTTCTGGTGGCGCGGGTGCCGTTTGTGGTGCTCGTCATCGGATCGCTCGGGGTCGGCCTCGGCGTCACGCTTTGGCTGTCGACGGATGCCGCGGAGCGCTCCTACGAGTTGGGACACGCACGAGAGACTAATCAGGCGCTCTTGCAGCAAAAGGAAGCGCTGGAACGTCAGGTGCTCGAGGCTCAGGCCGCGCCTGCGCTGGCCGAGGCGGCCCGCAACCTTGGCATGATCCCCTCCAGGGACACCGCGCACCTGGTGCAGGACGCGTCGGGCAACTGGGTTGTGATCGGCACACCCAAACCCGCCCAGGGCGTCGCCCCGCCGCCGCTGAACACTCCGCTGCCCGAGGAAGTGCCGCCGGCTCCTGCGCCCCCGCCCGCACCTCGTGTCGTGGAGCCGCGCGAGCTCACAGTCCGCGTGCCGCCCCTGGCTCCGATGGCACCCACTCCGCTGACGGGGGTCGAGCCCGCGATGCCGGAGACGCCGGCACTACCGCTGGCCGTTGCACCCGGTGTCGAGGTTCCTCACGCCGTCGCGGGACAAACCCCCGCGCTGGGCCCGGCGGATGTACCCCCGCCGCCTACGGATAGCCCTGCAGCAGCCCCGGCCGCGGCCGCGCCGCTTCCCGGCGCACCCGCATGAGCCGCGGCGACAACGGGGGCGGTCGCCGCGGAAAGCCGAAGGCGCGCAAGGCACAACCCACCCAGGAGCGCTCGGCGCGGGCGCGGCGGACCCGCGAGCCGATGGCCGAAAGTGGTTTGCGCAGTGCATCCTTCGTATTCCGGCACAGGGCAGGCAACGCCGTCATCTTCCTGGTATTGCTGGTTGCCGCCGGTCAGCTGTTCAGCCTGCAGGTGCCTCGCGCCGCGGGCCTGCGGGCCGAGGCGGCGGGTCAGCTCAAGGTCACCGATGTGGAGAAGGCGGTGCGTGGGTCGATCGTCGACCGCAACAACGACAAGCTCGCGTTCACCATCGAGGCAAGGGCGCTGACCTTCCAGCCGGTCAAGATCCGCAAGCAGCTGGCCGATGCCAGGGCGAAGACCTCGGAGGCGCCCGACCCCGAACGCCGGCTGCGCGACATCGCCGCCGAAATCGCGTTGCGGCTGAACAACAAACCCGACGCCAGCACCGTGCTCAAGAAACTCAAAGGCAACGACTCATTCGTCTACCTCGCGCGCGCGGTTGACCCGGCCATCGCCGACGCGATCATCACCAAGTTCCCCGAAGTCGGTTCCGAGCGCCAGGACCTGCGCCAGTATCCCGGCGGATCGCTTGCGGCCAACATCGTCGGCGGTATCGACTGGGACGGCCACGGCCTGCTCGGCCTCGAGGATTCGCTCGACGCATCGTTGGCGGGCACCGACGGTTCGCTCACCTACGACCGTGGCTCCGACGGCGTGGTGATCCCCGGCAGCTACCGCAATCGGCACGACGCCGTCGACGGTTCGACGGTAATGCTGACTCTGGACGACGACATCCAGTTCTACGTCCAGCAGCAGGTGCAGCAGGCCAAGAACGCCTCCGGCGCAAAGAATGTCTCGGCTGTCGTGCTTGACGCGAAAACCGGTGAGGTGCTGGCGATGTCGAACGACAACACGTTCGACCCGTCGCAAGACATCGGCCGTCAGGAGAATCGCGAACTCGGCAACCTGCCGGTATCGTCGCCCTACGAGCCGGGTTCGGTGAACAAGATCGTCACCGCCGCCTCGGTGATCGAGTTCGGCCTTACGAACCCCGACGAGGTGTTGCAGGTCCCCGGCGCGCTCGACATGGGCGGCGTCAATGTGCATGACGCGTGGGAACACGGCGTGATGCCCTACACGACCACAGGGATCTTCGGAAAGTCGTCGAACGTCGGCACGCTGATGCTGGCGCAGCGGATCGGCCCGCAACGGTATTCCGAGATGCTCGACAAGTTCGGCCTCGGTCAGCGCACCGGAGTCGGGCTGCCGGGCGAGAGCGAAGGACTGGTACCGCCGATCGACCAGTGGTCGGGCAGCACGTTCGCCAACCTGCCTATCGGCCAAGGCCTTTCGATGACACTGCTGCAGATGACGGGCATGTACCAGACGATCGCCAACGACGGTGTGCGTATCCCGCCCAGGATCCTCAAGACCACCATCGCCGCCGACGGCACCCGCACCGATGAGCCGCGGCCCGAGGGCGTGCGGGTGGTGTCGCCGGAAACCGCGAAGACCGTGCGGGAGATGTTGCGCGCCACGGTGCAACGCGATCCGAGGGGCGAGCAGCAGGGCACCGGGCCGCTGGCTGCGGTCGATGGT
>JAVXWV010000086.1:0-10510 GCA_032230775.1 Mycobacterium sp.
GCGTCGATCCCGTCGGGTGAGCTGCCGACGATCTCGATGATTCGGTACGTGTGATCGCTCATGGCGCGACGCTACGCGGTTTAGGGTGCGGCTATGCCGGACTCCGCGAGAGCGCGCGCGTTGGTGCTGGAACGGCCGCATCACCTCGTGATCCACCACATCCCGCTTCCCGCCGTCGGCGACGACGACGCACTGGTTCGCGTGGAAGCCTGCGGGTTGTGCGGAACCGACCACGAGCAGTACACCGGCGAATTGGCGGGCGGATTCGCGTTCGTCCCCGGCCACGAGACGATCGGGATCATCGAAACGATCGGTCCGCGGGCTGCTCAGCGGTGGGGCGTGGCCGCGGGGGATCGGGTGGCGGTCGAGGTTTTTCAGTCCTGTCGTGACTGCAAGGCGTGCGTTAACGGCGAGTACCGCCGATGCGAGCGCCACGGCCTTGCCGACATGTACGGGTTCATCTCCGTCGACCGCGCACCGGGGCTGTGGGGTGGCTACGCCGAGTATCAATACCTGGCGCCGGATTCGATGGTGCTGCCGGTGCCGGCTGCGCTCGATCCTGTCGTCGCCACCGTGTTCAATCCGCTCGGGGCCGGAATCCGTTGGGGTGCAACGTTGCCGGGCACAGGACCCGGGGACGTGGTTGCCGTGCTCGGGCCCGGCATCCGCGGACTGTGCGCCGCCGCGGCGGCCAAGGACGCCGGGGCCGAGTTCGTGATGATGACCGGTCTTGGAGCCAGGGACGCCGACCGGCTGGCGCTGGCGTCACGGTTCGGGGCAGATCTGGTGGTCGACGTTGCCGTCGACGATCCCGTCGCGGCGCTTCGCGATGCCACCGGCGGCCTCGCCGATGTCGTCGTCGACGTCACCGCAAAGGCTCCTGCCGCGTTCGCCCAGGCCATCGAACTCGTCCGCCCGGCAGGAACCGTCGTCGTCGCGGGAACCCGCGGGTGGGGCGCAGGCGCACCAGGATTCAGCCCGGACATGGTGGTATTGAAGGAGCTGCGGATCGTCGGCGCCCTCGGTGTCGACGCCACCGCGTACCGAGCCGCGCTCGACGTGCTGGTGTCGGGCCGATATCCGTTCGCGGACTTGCCGCGTCGCTGTGTCGGGCTCGACGAGGCGGGCGATCTGCTCGCCACGATGGCAGGCGAGGGCGCCGGCGTGCCGCCGGTGCACGGGGTGGTGACGCCATGACCGAGGGTCGCGTTCCACGGTTGCCAGTGGGGGAGGCCAAGGCCGCCGCCGATCAGGCCGGCGTACCCGACTACATGGCCGAACTGAGCATCTTCCAGGTGCTGTTGAATCATCCGACGCTGGCGCGGGCGCTCAACGACCTGCTCGCGACGATGCTCTGGCACGGCGCACTCGACTCCCGGCTGCGCGAGCTGGTGATCATGCGGATCGGTTGGCTGACCGCATGCGACTACGAGTGGACGCAGCATTGGCGGGTCGCCTGCGGGCTGGGCGTGCATGCCGAGGACCTGCTCGGTGTGCGGGACTGGTCGGCACACGATGGATTCGGCGGACCCGAGCGGGCGGTGCTCGCCGCCACGGACGACGTCGTGCGCGACGGTGCTGTCAGTGCGCAGACGTGGGCGGCGTGCGAGCGGGAACTCGGCGCCGATTCGGCCGTGCTGATCGAGCTGGTCACCGCGATTGGGGCGTGGCGGATGATCGCCTCGATCCTGCACAGCCTCGAAGTACCCCTCGAGGACGGCGTCGCCAGCTGGCCGCCCGACGGTCAGCCGCCGAGTCGATAGGTCTGCACCGCGTGGGCGACGACGTTGCCGTCGGAATCGGTGGCGGTGATCTCGGTGAACGTGAGTTCCTTGCGCCTGCGCACGGTGCGCGCACGGCAGATGAGGTCGGAGCGCTTGGCGGCGCCGACGTAGTTGATCGTCATCGAGATCGTGGAGGCGCGCGTCCCCTTCTCGAAGTCATGGTTCGACCACGCCGCAGCGGCGCCTGTGGTGTCCACCACCGCGGCGATCACGCCGCCGTGGTAGTAAGTGCCGTCGTTGGTCAGGTCCTCACGGAAGGGCAGGCGAATCGTGACGTCGTCGGGTTCATAGCGGTCGAACACGATCCCCAGCCAACCCATATATGGCGTCGACGGCATCAGTTCGACGACCGCCTGCCTGCGCCGTACCTGCTGCTCTTCGGTCAATGACTCGGCCATGAGCGAGCACGTTACTGGCGAGCTGTTGCCAAACCAGTTGGTTCGCAAGTAGTGTCCGTTTCCGAACCAGTTGGTTTGGCAACGGGAGGAACGCCCATGGACATCGATAAGGCTCGGGCGCGTTTCGTCGAACTGCGTGGCCGGCGTGACGTAAGCCCCGCCGACCTCGACGAGGTCTGGTCGGCGCTCGACACCGTCAGATCTGCCGACATCGTCGGCAGCTGGAAGGGCGACGAATTCCACACCGGACACACGATGAACGGGCAGCTTGCGGCCGCGCGCTGGTTCGGGAAAGTCTTCAACTCCATCGACGACGTCGAGCCCATCGTCTGTTACGACGATGACGGAAACCTGTTCTCCAACAACGAGTTGAGCCGCGGAGGCGCGAGCCTGTGGGACATCGAGTTCCGAGGTGAGGTCACGGCCACAATGGTGTACGACGGACAGCCCGTCTTCGATCACTTCAAGAAGGTCGACGACAACACATTGATGGGCATCATGAACGGCAAGCGGCAACGGGCCAGCGGCAACCTGCTCTATTTCCTGCTTGAACGGGCCTAATGCAGATCGACATCGAAAAGGTTGTCGCCGATTCGCGGTCGGGGAGTGCGATCAAGCCTGTGCTGGTCTGGTGAGTGCGATGCGAGCAGCCGGACGTGCAACGCGGGATCGCATCCTGGCCGCGGCCAAGGACGAATTCACCGAATACGGCTTCGCGGGTGCGCGGCTGAACCGGATCGCGTCGACTGCGCGCGCGAGCAAGGAACGGCTATACAGCTATTTTGCGAGCAAGGAGCAGCTGTTCGAGGCCGTGGTGGCGCAATGGGTCGCGGACGCGCCCTACGCTGTCCCGTTGATGGCGGAGAACGTGCCGGGCTACGTCGAGGGGCTGTTCGACAACTTCGTTGCCGACCCGCGCGGGGCCAGGCTGCAGCGATGGATCGAACTCGAGGCACCCGAGGGGCTGTCCGATGATCACGTGCTCCGGCGGATCTTTCGGGCAAAGCTCGTCGAGGTGCGCCGGGGCCAGCAGGCAGGCCTCATCGACCCGACCTGGCATCCGATGGACCTGGTCACACTGCTCACCGAAATCGTGCAGTCGATGGCGACAGGCGCCTCCGTCATCAGCAGCATCGTGGGCGAGGCGCGGACCGGTGACACACTCGCTGAACGGCGAGCCGCAGCAGTCGAAGCGGCCCGGCGCCTGGTCGCCACCTGATTTGCGGTGGCCACTAGAATCGTGTCCAACGGCACCGATCCGGCCATCACCGGGGAGCCTTCGGAAGAACAGCTGACCCAGCCAAGTAGACCCGAACGGATGGGCCCGTCATCGCCCGCATTTGAGCGGCGCACGCGACTGTGCGCAAGCGGGGTGGTACCGCGGCGCTCGCGCACCGGCGCGACGTCGTCCCCGTGCCTGATGATTTGGCACAGGAGACAACGCAGTAAGTGACCGCCTATCCGAAGCCGGCTGCAGGGCCACCGAACTTCCCGGCGCTTGAGACCGAAGTCCTGGACTATTGGGACAACGACGATACGTTCCGCGCCAGCATTGCCCGTCGCGACGGAGCGGAGGAATACGTCTTCTACGATGGCCCGCCGTTCGCCAACAACCTGCCCCACTACGGGCACCTCCTTACCGGCTACGTCAAAGACATCGTGCCGCGGTACCGCACCATGCGCGGCTACAAGGTGGAGCGCCGCTTCGGATGGGATACCCACGGCCTGCCTGCCGAGCTGGAAGTTCAGCGGCAGCTAGGCATCTCGGACAAGGCTCAGATCGAAGAGATGGGCATCGAGAAGTTCAACGACGCCTGCCGGGCATCGGTGCTGAAGTACGCCGACGAATGGCGTGCGTACGTCACCCGCCAGGCGCGCTGGGTGGACTTCGACAACGACTACAAGACACTGGATCCCGGCTTCATGGAATCGGTGATCTGGGCGTTCAAGCAGCTGTGGGACAAGGGCCTGGCGTACGAGGGCATCCGGGTCCTTCCGTACTGCTGGAACGACGAGACCCCGCTGTCCAGCCACGAATTGCGGATGGACGACGACGTCTACCAGAGCCGCCAGGACCCCGCCATCACCGTTGGATTCAAGGTGGCGGGCGGCACCCTCGATGGTGCCTACCTGCTTATCTGGACGACGACGCCGTGGACGCTGCCGTCCAACCAGGCCGTCGCGGTCAATCCGGACGTCGAATATGTCCAGGTGCAAGCACCAGACGGCCGGCGCTATGTGCTGGCGCAGGCACGGCTTGCCGCCTATGTACGCGAACTCGGGGAGCACCCCGAAATCGTGGCCACCTATCCGGGCAGCGAACTGGTCGGCATGCGCTACCTCCCGCCGTTCCCGTACTTTATGGACTCGCCCAACGCATTTCAGATCCTGCCCGCCGACTACGTCAGCACCGAGGACGGCACCGGCATCGTGCACATGGCGCCGGCGTACGGCGAGGACGACAAGGCCACAACGGACACCGTCGGCATCGTCGCGGTCACGCCAGTGGACTCCAAGGGCCGCTTCGACGAGACCGTGCCCGACTATGCGGGCCAGCACGTCTTCGACGCCAACCCACAGATCATCCGCGACCTGAAGAACGAGGGCCGGGCGGCGGCCGCCAACGGCGCGGTGTTGTTGCGACACGAGACCTACGAGCACTCCTATCCGCACTGCTGGCGGTGTCGAAACCCGTTGATCTACCGCGCGGTGTCGTCGTGGTTCATCAAGGTCACCGAGTTCCGCGACCGGATGGTCGAGCTGAATCAGGAGATCACCTGGTATCCCGAACACGTGAAGGACGGCCAGTTCGGCAAGTGGCTCTCGGGCGCCCGCGACTGGTCGATCTCGCGAAACCGATACTGGGGCAGCCCGATTCCGGTCTGGAAGTCCGATGACCCCGCGTATCCGCGCATCGATGTGTACGGCAGCCTCGACGATTTGGAGCGCGACTTCGGTGTGCGGCCAACGAATCTGCACCGGCCCTACATCGATGAGCTGACCCGGCCCAATCCCGATGACCCGACCGGCAAGTCGACGATGCGACGCATCGAGGATGTACTCGACGTATGGTTCGACTCGGGCTCGATGCCCTACGGGCAAGTGCACTACCCCTTCGAGAATCAGGACTGGTTTGAGACGCACTTCCCCGGCGATTTCATCGTCGAGTACATCGGCCAGACCCGCGGCTGGTTCTACACACTGCACGTCCTGGCGACCGCGCTGTTCGACCGCCCCGCGTTCAAATCCTGTGTGGCGCACGGCATCGTACTGGGCGACGACGGCCAGAAGATGAGCAAGTCGCTGCGCAACTACCCCGATGTCACCGAGGTGTTCGACCGCGATGGCTCCGACGCCATGCGCTGGTTCCTGATGGCTTCGCCGATCCTGCGCGGCGGCAACCTGATCGTCACCGAGCAGGGCATCCGCGAAGGTGTGCGGCAGGTGCTGCTGCCGCTCTGGAACGCCTACAGCTTCCTCGCGCTATACGCTCCGAAGAAGGGCACCTGGCGCACCGACTCGACACACGTGCTGGACCGCTACATTCTGGCCAAGCTTGCCGCGTTGCGTGACGACCTCACCACGTCGCTGGCCGTCTGCGACATCACCGGAGCGTGCGACCAGCTGCGCCAGTTCACCGAGGCGCTGACGAATTGGTATGTCCGACGTTCACGTTCGAGGTTCTGGGAAGAAGACCCCGATGCCATCGACACACTGCACACGGTGCTGGAGGTGACCGGCCGGCTGGCGGCGCCACTACTGCCGCTCATCACCGAGGTGATCTGGCGCGGTGTGACCGGCGAGCGGTCGGTGCATCTGACCGACTGGCCAGAAGAAGGTGTGGTGCCCGCTGATCCCGAATTGGTGGAGGATATGGACCTTGTGCGTGAGGTCGCGTCGGCTGCCTCATCGTTGCGCAAGGCCAAGAAACTGCGGGTTCGCCTGCCACTTCCGAAACTGACTGTGGCGGTGGATAATCCGCAACGTCTGGCCCCGTTCAAGGATCTGATCGCCGACGAGCTCAACGTCAAGCAGGTGGAGCTCACCGACGACATCGACACCTACGGCCGCTTCGAGCTGACCGTCAACGCCAAGGTCGCGGGCCCGCGGCTGGGCAAGGACGTTCAGGCAGCGATCAAGGCTGTCAAGACAGGTGAGTCCGTCGTCAACGAGGACGGCACGCTGACCGCTGGTCCTGCGGTGCTGCAGCCAGAGGAGTACAGCTCACGGCTGGTGGCCGCCGACCCCGCATACACCGCAGCGCTGTCCGACGGCGCGGGGCTGGTGGTGCTCGACGGGACGGTCACCGAAGAGCTGGAGGCCGAGGGCTGGGCCAAGGACCGCATCCGCGAACTGCAGGACCTGCGCAAGTCGACCGGTCTCGATGTGTCCGACCGGATCCGGGTAACCATCGCCGTGCCCAACGAAAAGGCACAGTGGGCGCGCACACATAGCGATCTGATCGCCCGCGAGATCCTGGCCACCAGTTTCGAGTTCGGCGAGCCGGTCGACGGCACCGATATCGGCGACGGCGTGCGGGTGTCGATCGCCAAGGCCTAATTGTTGACGGCCCGCAGCCGAGTGGTTCGTCGGCGTAGACCGGGGTGACCACGGCGTCGGGCTAGCGCCCTAGCATCGGCAGCTGTGGACACTCGCTGGGTCCTGCACATGGACATGGACGCTTTCTTTGCGTCCGTGGAGCAGCTGACCCGGCCCACTCTGCGGGGCCGGCCGGTGCTGGTCGGAGGGCTCGGTGGCCGTGGTGTTGTTGCGGGCGCCAGCTACGAGTCCCGTGTGTACGGTGCGAAATCGGCGATGCCCATGCACCAGGCTCGCAGGATGGTCGGCGCGACGGCGGTGGTGCTGCCGCCGCGCGGTGTCGTGTACGGCGTGGCCAGCCGCCGCGTGTTCGAGACCGTCCGCGCCGTGGTGCCCGTCCTCGAACAACTGTCGTTTGACGAAGCCTTCGGCGAACCGGCCGAACTGGCAGGCGCATCGGCCGAGGACGTCGCGGCCTTCTGCCAGGAGCTACGGGCCAAGATCCGCGGCGTGACGGGGCTCGTCGCCTCCGTCGGCGCCGGATCGGGCAAGCAGGTCGCCAAGATCGCGTCCGACTTGGCCAAACCCGACGGCATCCGGGTGGTGCGCCGCGACGAGGAGCGCGTGCTGATCGACTCGCTGCCGGTGCGGCGGCTGTGGGGGATCGGACCCGTCACCGAGGAGAAGCTCCATCGGCTCGGCATCGAGACCATCGGATCATTCGCCGCCCTGTCCGATGCAGAAGCCGCCAACATCCTCGGCGCGACCGTCGGCCCTGCACTGCATCGGCTCGCCAGGGGCATCGACGACCGGCCCGTCGCCGAAAACGCTCCCGCCAAACAGATCAGCGCCGAGTCCACCTTTCCCGAGGACCTGATCACCCTCGACCAGTTGCGCGAAGCCGCGGGCCCGATCGGCGAGCACGCGCATGGCCGTCTTGAGAAGGACGGCCGCGGTGCGCGCACCGTCACCGTCAAGCTGAAGAAGTCGGATATGAGCACGCTGACCCGCTCGGCGACGCTGCCCTACGCCACCACCCACGCCGCCACACTGATCGCGATGGCGCGCAGACTGCTGCTCGACCCGGTCGACATCGGCCCGATTCGCCTTGTCGGCATTGGCTTTTCGGGGCTGTCCGATGTCCATCAGGAGTCGCTGTTTCCCGATCTCGAGCTGGCCGCCGAGGAGGTGTCGGACACCCGGCTGCCGCCAACGCTCACCGACGCCACCGCGACCGCACCGGCGTGGCGTGTCGGCGACGACGTCGCCCACACCGAGCACGGGCACGGCTGGATCCAGGGCGCCGGGCACGGCGTGATGACTGTGCGGTTCGAGACCCGCGGCACCGGGCCTGGGCCTGCGCGCACGTTTCCCGACGACACGCCCGACATCGACCGCGCCAACCCCGTCGACAGCCTGGACTGGCCTGAGTACGTCAGCGAACTGGCGGCCCGCTCAGCCCCAGCGGGCGACGACGTCCTCAACGGGTAAGCCGGCCGCCAACACGGCCATCAACAACACCCGCGCCTGCGCGGGCCGCAGCCGCGGCACCAACACCGCGCCTGCGTCCACCAACTCCCTGCCGGGCCCGTAGCCGGCGCTGACCCGTCCACCGGGAACACGTGTCGACACGGCCACCGCCACGCCGTCGCGGCAGTGCCTGCGCACCCCGTCGATCACGGCCGCGGGGGCATTGCCAGAACCGAGCGCCTCCAGCACGATTCCCCGCGCCCCTGCCGCCACGTATGCGTCCATCGCCAACGCGTCGCCGTTCGGGTACACCGCGACGGTGTCCACCCGCGGCGCGTCAACGGCCGACAGCGCACCAAGGAACGGTCGCTCCTTAGATCGTTGCGAGGAGAATCGGCCATCGGCGACGGTGCCGAGCACCTCACCCGTGAAGCCGCGCATGTCACCCGTCGCGGCTTTCTGTAGGCCCAACGGCTGCCACACGGTGCCCGCGAGGGTCGCCAGCACGCCAAGCCCGCGCGCATCCGCACTACCTGCCAGGGCCAGCGCGTCGCGCAGATTCCGCGGTCCGTCGGCATCCGGCGTGTCCCCACTGTGCAGCGCGCCGGTGAACACCACGGGCGGCGCGCCGTCGTAGGTCAGGTCGAGCCACAGCGACGTCTCCTCCATGGTGTCGGTGCCGTGGGTGACGACCACGCCGTCGGCGTAGGCTGCGGACGTCACTGCCGAGGAGATCAGGTCCCAGTCGGCGACCGTCAACTGCGAGCTGTCGACGGCCATCAGGTCGACGACCTCGACATTCAGCCCGGATGTCAGATCGGCGCCGCTGCGGGTGGGCCGTCGCACTCCGTCGTCGTCCGTACTGGTGGCGATGGTGCCGCCGGTGGCGACGACGACAAGGTGACCCATGGGGGAAATCATTCCCCATTCACGCTTTGGGATGATGGGGGAGTGACTGATGAATCCTCGGGTCCGGCCGAGCCGATGACCGACGGGGATGGGAGCTCCGGCTCGACCGGAGCTCAGGCACCGCAGCCTGAACACAAGCGGGTGCGCCTGCTACTCACCATCGCCGGGGTGGTGCTGCTGCTCGACATCGTCACCAAGGTGCTCGCGGTGAGACTGCTGACACCGGGCCAGCCGGTTTCGATCGTCGGCGAAACGATCACCTGGACACTGGTGCGCAACTCCGGCGCCGCGTTCTCGATGGCCACCGGCTACACCTGGGTCCTGACGTTGATCGCCACCGGTGTGGTGTTCGGCATCATCTGGATGGGCAGGCGGCTGGTTTCGCCGTGGTGGGCGATCGGCCTCGGCATGATTCTGGGCGGCGCGATGGGCAACCTGGTCGATCGGTTCTTCCGCTCGCCTGGGCCGCTGCGTGGGCACGTCGTGGACTTTCTGTCCATCGGCTGGTGGCCGGTGTTCAACGTGGCCGACCCGTCGGTGGTGGGTGGGGCGATCCTGTTGGTTGCCTTGTCGCTGTTCGGTTTTGACTTCGACACGGTTGGCCGCCGCAAGGCCGACCCGTCATAGTGTCGACTCGTTCTATGCCCGTCCCCGAGGGGCTGGCCGGGATGCGTGTCGACGCCGGGCTGGCGCGACTGCTTGGCCTGTCGCGGACCGCTGCGGCGGCGCTGGCCGAGGACGGCGGCGTGGACCTCGACGGCAGCAGGGCGGCTAAGTCCGACAAGCTGACGGCGGGCGCATGGCTGGAGGTGCGGCTGCCGGAAGCGCCTGCGCCGGTGGAGAATACGCCCGTCGAGATCGAAGGCATGGAGATCCTGTACTCCGACGACGATATCGTCGCGGTCGACAAGCCGCCTGGCGTTGCCGCGCACGCAACCGTCGGATGGCACGGGCCGACGGTGCTTGGCGGCCTTGCCGCCGCGGGTTTCCGGATCAGCACATCGGGAATCCACGAGCGGCAAGGCATCGTGCACCGCCTCGACGTCGGCACGTCGGGTGTCATGGTGGTGGCGCTGTCGGAACGCGCCTACACCCTTCTCAAACGGGCGTTCAAGCAGCGCACCGTCGAAAAGCGTTACCACGCACTGGTGCAGGGCCATCCCGATCCGTCCAGCGGGACCATCGACGCGCCGATCGGGCGCCACCGCGGGCACGACTGGAAATTCGCGGTCACCGAAGGCGGCAGGCACAGCATCACGCACTACGACACGCTGGAGGCGCATCAGGCGGCGAGCCTGCTCGATATCGAGCTGGAAACCGGCCGCACGCACCAGATCCGGGTGCACTTCGCCGCGCTGCATCATCCCTGCGCAGGCGACCTGACATATGGCGCCGATCCGACCCTTGCGA
>JAVXWV010000111.1:0-4113 GCA_032230775.1 Mycobacterium sp.
TGAAGTGGTCCAGCGGATGGGTCTGATCGACAAGATGCGGGCGCGCTCGATCGATCAGCGCGGTGTCGCCTGGATCAAGTCCGACGGACACAGGCGAGCGGAGATGCCGGTTACCGCATTCAACGGCAACGGATTGGTCTCCAAGCTCGAGATTTTGCGCGGCGACCTGGTCGACGTGCTGTATCAGGAGACCAAGGGCAAGACCGAGTATCGCTTCGACACCCGCATCACAGAACTCAGCCAGAGTGACGACGCCGTCGAAGCCACGCTGACCGACGGAACCAAGCTGTCGATAGACCTCGTCGTTGGCGCCGACGGGCCGCATTCGGCGGTGCGCCGCTTGGTGTTCGGCCCCGAGGAGCAATTCGTCAAACCACTGGGCGGGTACAACGCTTGGTTCACCGCACCCGACACCGTCGGGCTCGACGGCTGGTATCTGATGTACCAGGCGCCCGGCCTGAATGCGTCGATGCGACCCTCGCACGACCCGGTGCTCGCCAAGGCCGGACTCGCCTTTCGGTCGCAACCGGTCGCGTATGACCGCCGCAACGCCGACGAGCAACGGGCCTTGCTGACAAGGCATTTCGCGGGCGCTGGCTGGCAATGCGACGCGCTGTTGTCGGCGGCAGCCGAGTCCGACGACTTCTACCTGGATTCGTTCGCGCAAGTGCATATGCCGACGATCTCGCAGGGCCGGGTGACGCTCGCGGGTGACGCCGGATATTGCGCCTCGCCGCTGAGCGGGATGGGCACCAGCCTCGCGCTCGTCGGCGCGTATGTGTTGGCCAGCGAACTCGGGCCTGCCGGTGCCTTCGACGCGAACGGTATTCAGGCGGCATTGCAGCGCTATGAATCGGTGATGCGGCCGTACATCGACCGGTGCCAGGACCTGCCGAACGGTATCGACGGCTACCTGCCGAAGTCGGACACCGACATCGCCATTACCGCCCAGGTGATGAAGTGGATGCAGCGCTGGCCGTTTCGGTCCCTTGCCGAAAAGAAGTGGTTCACCACCGCCGACGCGATCGAGCTGCCGGACTACTGAGCCTTCGGCGTCCAGGTACTCTCGTTTTCAACGAGCTCTTG
Organism: Mycobacterium sp.; assembly: GCA_032230775.1. Taxonomy (GTDB): domain Bacteria; phylum Actinomycetota; class Actinomycetes; order Mycobacteriales; family Mycobacteriaceae; genus Mycobacterium. The sequence goes on from JAVXWV010000111.1 coordinate 1,087, forward strand.
ACAGCGACGGTCCTCGGCGGCGCTCAGCTTCGCCTCGGCGATCCTGTAGATGCCGTCCAGCGCGGCCGCGTCTACACCGACGTATTCGCTGATCACATCGGGCGCGACGCCGGCGTCGCGTAGCCGGAGTGCCAGCGAGTACGGCAGCGGAAGCTTCCGAAGTGCGCTCTCATGGGAGGTGAGTTCATCAGCCACCTCACCAGCGTCCGCTGTCCCCAAGGTGACGAGATGAGTAAGCCGGTACTCAATTTTCTTGGCAAACGTGCATCCACCACTCACGCGCTATCGCGCAAGCGGCATCAACGCCGGGGCAGCATGGCGGCCAGTTCGTCGCAGCGGGGCAATCGTCAATCAGGTGAGCTGAGCTGCAAGGGCGTGGCGGGCGTAGGCGCGCACGTCGGCGTCGCCGTCGTCCAGCGCCAGTCCGAGCGCATCGCGCGCCGCGGGCTCCGATGCCGCCCATCGCGTGAGAGTCAGCACTGCCGCCTTGCGCACGTCGAGGTGCTGATCGGTAAGCGCGCGTGACAGCGTCGGCACCGCGACCGTCGGCGCCGCGCCGGCCAGCGCCTTCGCAGCGCCCTCCCGCACCTGCCACGCCGGCTCAGTCAACGCGCGCTGCACGTCGGCCAGATCGTGATCCCCGAATCCGACGGCGCCAAGGGCGGTCAGCGCCGCCGCACGCACCAACGGGTCACTGTCGCCGACCAGCCTGCGCACCGCGTCCGCACCCGAGTGCAGCGTCGAAAGACCGTTGGCCGTCGCGATTCTGACTTCGCGGTTGTCATCGCCGGCTGCGACCGCCACACCGTCGGCGTCGTCGACTGACACCAGTGCCCGCACCGCTTCGATGCGCACGCGGTGGTCGGCGTCGGCCAAGGCGCCCCGGTATTGCCCTTGTTCGCCCACCCGGCGTGCACTGAGCAGATACACCGCGACCGCTCGCACCACCGGGTCCGTCGAATTCAGCTGTTCGGCAATGTCTTCCGGCCCGGGTAGCACCTCGACGATTTCGCGCACACTGTCGGCGGCGACCCGTCGTACCTCGGCGTCGGCGTCGCCCAACGCGCCAAGCAGCGCGCAGGCATAGCCGTCAGGAAGGTGCTCGACGAGCGTGGAAACGGCGGTGCGTCGCACCCCGGGGTCGGGGTCGTTCAGGAACTCTGCCAGGTCTGCGACCGTGGGTGATTCCAGCGCCAGCACTTCGACGATGCGCGGCGACGGTGGCTGGACAGTGCCGGCCGCGCGCACCCGCGACGCCGCGGTCGCCGGGGCCCGGCCGCCGGCCAACGGCGGCTGTTCGACGCGCACCACCGGATCGTCGGAGGGCAGATGCTCCAGGTCCGGCACCGAAACGAAATACGGTGCGACGGGCCGCTTCAGGAACTCCATCGAGCCGTCGGCAGCCTTACGCAGGTTCAGGTGATAGCGCCACGCCTCGTCATCCCGCTCCGGCAAGTCGGCGCGGTCATGGTAGAGACCCCACCGCGACTCCGTGCGGGTGAGCGACGAGCGAGCGGCCATCTCCGCGCAGTCGCGGATGAATGACACCTCGGTGGCCCGCATCAGCTCATGGGGTGTGGTGGCGCCCATTTCGGCGATCTCGGTGCGCATGCGCTCGAAGCTCTGCACGGCGATCGACAACTTGGTCGCCGTCTTTGGCGGGGCCACATAGTCGTTGACGAATCGGCGCAGCTTGTACTCCACCTGCGGTTGCGGCGGTCCCTCGGGTTGACGCAACGGCCGGTAGACGAGCTCGTGCGCTTCCTTGAGTTGGTTGTCGGGAAGGGCCTGCGGCGCGGCGACGTCGGAAACCGTCGATGCCGCATGTTCGCCTGCGAGGTCGCCGTAGACGAACGCACCGATCATGTAATTGTGCGGTACGCACGCCAAGTCCCCCGCCGCATACAGTCCGGGGACCGTGGTGCGGGCGTGCTCGTCCACCCACACCCCCGACGCGGAATGACCACTGCATAAGCCGATTTCGGAGATGTGCATCTCCACATCGTGGGTGCGGTAGTCGTGGCCGCGGTTCGCGTGGAACGTGCCGCGGGTGGGCCGTTCCGTAGTGTGCAGGATGTTTTCCATCGCGGTCAGCGTCTCGTCGGACAGATGGGAAACCTTCAGATAGATCGGTCCGCGGGCCGACTCAATCTCACGTTTCACCTCAGCCATCATCTGGCCCGACCAATAGTCGGAGTCGACGAACCGCTCTCCCAGCGCATTGACCTGATAGCCGCCGAACGGGTTGGCCACATACGCGCACGCCGGTCCGTTGTAGTCCTTGATCAACGGGTTGACCTGGAAGCACTCGATACCGGACAGTTCGGCTCCGGCGTGATACGCCATCGAATAGCCGTCGCCGGCGTTGGTGGGATTTTCGTAGGTGCCGTACAGATAGCCCGATGCCGGTAGGCCCAGTCGCCCGCAGGCACCGGTGGCAAGGATCACCGCCTTGGCCGCAACCGCGACGAATTCGCCTGTGCGGGAGTTGAGTGCGGCAGCGCCCACCGCCCTGCCCAGGTCATCGGTCAGCACACGCACCGGCATCAGCCGGTTCTCGATTGTGATCTTCTCCCGCATCGAACGCTGCCGAAGCACCCGGTACAGCGCCTTCTTGACGTCCTTGCCCTCGGGCATCGGCAGCACATAGGAACCGGACCGGTGCACTCGGCGCACGGCGTATTCGCCGTGCTCGTCCTTCTCGAACTTGACGCCGTATCGCTCGAGCCGCTGCACCATCGCAAACCCGCGCGTCGCGGTCTGGTAGATGGTGCGCTGGTTGACGATTCCGTCGTTGGCGCGGGTGATCTCGGCGACGTAGTCCTCTGGCGTTGCCTTGCCGGGGATGACCGCGTTGTTCACCCCGTCCATGCCCATCGCCAGCGCGCCCGAGTGGCGCACATGTGCCTTCTCCAACAAGAGCACCTGTGCACCGTGTTCGGCTGCGGTCAGCGCCGCCATGGTGCCCGCGGTGCCCCCGCCGATGACCAACACATCGCAGTCGAGCCGAACCGTATCGGCCAGGTC
>JAVXWV010000152.1:0-9253 GCA_032230775.1 Mycobacterium sp.
ACAAGCCCCAATCGTCGGCGACGAGCGTGACGCCCTGCGGGTCTTCCTCGAGTACCACCAAAGCTCATATCCCGCCCTGGCCTTCGGGCTTACCGACGACCAGGCCCGCTCCAAGCCGACGGTGAGCGCCCTGTCGATCGGCGGGCTCATCAAGCACGCCACCGGGGTACAGCGGTCGTGGATGGAGCGCGCCGAGGTGGCGCCGAACCTTCCGCCGCAGGACACCCGGCCCTTCGAGGAGGTCGTCGCCACTTATCAGGACGAGTACGTCATGCGCGAAGACGAAACGCTGCAGGAGCTGCTGGACAAGTTCAAGGCGCAAAATGCCGAGACGCTGCGAATCTTGGACTCGGCCGACCTGGATACGGCGGTGCCGGTGCCGCAGGACGTGCCGTGGTTCCCCAAGGACATCACCAGCTGGACCGTGCGCTGGGTGATCCACCACCTGATCAACGAGCTGGCCCGGCATGCCGGCCAGGCCGACATCATCCGCGAGTCCATCGATGGCGCAACGCTTTACGATTTGGTTGCCGGGATCGAAGGCTGGGAAGAGACGGAGTGGATCAAGCCGTGGAAGCCGGCAGGGGTGTAGACAGAGGGAGTGCAAACCCGAAGCGGGACGGCGGTCTGCGGCGAGGGAGTCGAGATCTTCTATGAAGACCTCGGCAACCCCGCCCACCCGCCGGTCCTGCTGATCATGGGAGTCGGTGCACAGCTGCCGATGTGGCCCGACGGCTTCTGCGCGCAGCTGGTCAAGCAGGGGTATCGGGTGATCCGCTTCGACCATCGAGACATCGGATTGTCGACGAAGATGCACGGCCGCCGTGCAGACGGCTCGGTGTACCGACGGGTGGCGCGGTACATGGTCGGCAGGAGAAGCCCGGTGCCGTACACACTGGTCGACCTCGCCGAAGACACCAACGGCCTGCTCGACCACCTGCAGATCGACCGCGCGCACGTCGTCGGCGCGTCGATGGGCGGGATGATCGCCCAGGTGCTGGCGGGCAGCCATCCGGATCGTGTGCTGTCGCTTGGCGTCATCATGTCGAGCACCGGCAAGGCGTTCTCGGCGCTTCCGCGGTTTCGCGTGATCAAGCTCGCGTTCGGCGCGCCCGCAAAGGACGCGCCGTGGGAGGACAGGCTGGCTTTCGAGGTCCGCAACATCTCGATCATCAATGGCCCCAACTTCCTTCCGCCCGTTGACCAATTGCGCGGACGGGTCGAGGAGCTGCGGGCACGCAGCGACTACCCGCAGGGCATGCTGCGCCAGTTCGACGCCATCCTGGGCACCGGAAACCTGACGCGTTACACCCGTCGCATCACCGCGCCGACGGTCGTCATCCACGGCTCCGAGGATCCAATGGTGCGACCCCGAAACGGTCGCAACGTCGCTCGCGTGATCGACGGCGCCCGCTACGTCGTCGTCGACGGCATGGGCCACGACCTGCCCGAGCCGGTGTGGCGGCCGGTCGTCGAGGCGCTGACCGAGAACTTCGCCACAGTGTGACCCAGTCCACACGCCTTTTCGCTGATCGCCGGGTTTTTGAGACACTGGCCCTATGAGCAATAAGCACCGCGAGCTAGCCAAGCTGGACCAGGTGCCCCTGCCGGTCGAGGCCGCACGCATCGGCGCGACGGGTTGGCAGATAACTCGCACCGGCGCACGGGTGGTCACCAACCTCACCGGCAAGGGCTCGCTGCAGCAGAAGATCATCAAGCAGATCCCGAAGGCGTTCTCCGACCTGGGACCCACTTACGTCAAGTTTGGCCAGATCATCGCCTCCAGCCCCGGCGCGTTCGGTGAGTCGATGTCGCGAGAGTTCCGCAGCCTGCTCGACGCGGTCCCACCCGCCGACCAAGACGAAGTCCACAAGCTGTTCAAGGAGGACCTCGGCGACGAGCCCTCCAAGCTGTTCAAGAGCTTCGACGAGAAGCCGTTCGCGTCGGCCTCGATAGCGCAGGTGCACTACGCGACGCTGCACAGCGGCGAGGAGGTCGTGGTCAAGATTCAGAGGCCGGGCATTCGTCGTCGTGTCGCCGCCGATCTGCAGATCCTCAAGCGCGGGGCGCAGATCGTCGAGCTGGCCAAGCTGGGCAGGCGGCTGTCAGCCCAGGATGTGGTCGCCGACTTCGCCGACAACCTCGCCGAGGAGCTCGACTTCCGGCTCGAGGCGCAGTCGATGGACGCCTGGGTGGCGCACATGCATGCCTCCCCGCTGGGCAAGAACATCCGTGTGCCGCAGGTGTATTGGGACCTGACGAGCGAGCGCGTGCTGACGATGGAACGCGTGCAGGGCATCCGCATCGACGACGCCGCCGCCATCCGCAAGGCCGGCTTCGACGGCACCGAGCTGGTGAAGGCATTGCTGTTCAGCCTGTTCGAGGGCGGACTGCGCCACGGGCTCTTCCACGGCGACCTGCACGCGGGCAACCTGTACGTCGACGACGACGGCAAGATCGTGTTCTTCGACTTCGGCATCATGGGCCGCATCGATCCGCGAACCCGTTGGCTCCTGCGAGAGCTGGTGTACGCGCTGCTGGTCACGAAGGACCACGCCGCGGCGGGCAAGATCGTCGTGTTGATGGGCGCGGTCGGGACCGTCAAGCCCGAGGCAGAGGCCGCAAAGGATCTGGAGAAGTTCGCCACCCCGCTGACCATGACGTCGCTTGGCGACATGAGCTACGCCGAGATCGGCAAGCAGCTGTCCACGCTGGCCGATGCGTATGACGTGAAGCTGCCGCGGGAGCTCGTGCTGATCGGCAAGCAGTTCCTCTACGTCGAGCGCTACATGAAGCTGCTGGCGCCCAAGTGGCAGATGATGACCGACCCCCAGCTGACCGGGTACTTCGCCAACTTCATGGTCGAGGTTTCCCGCGAGCACACCGACGAGGGCTTGCCCGAGGAGCATCCATCCGAGGAAGTCGAGGCGTAGATGCAGATGCGGACCGGCACCGCCCGCTCAGGCGATCTGGACATCTACTACGAGGACATGGGCGATCCGAGCGATCCGGCCGTCCTGCTGGTCATGGGTCTGGGTGCGCAATTGTTGTTGTGGCGCAAGGAGTTCTGCGAGAAGCTCGTCGACCAGGGCCTGCGCGTCATTCGCTACGACAATCGCGACGTCGGCCTGTCGACCAAGGTGACCGGCAAGCACACAGGCGCGTCGCTGGCGCCGCGGATGATCCGCTCGTTTCTCGGCATGCGCAATCCCGCCGTCTACACGCTGGAGGACGTCGCCGACGACGCGGCAGCACTATTGGACCACTTGAAGATTGATACGGCGCACATCGTCGGTGCCTCGATGGGCGGCATGGTCGCGCAGGTCTTCGCGGCCCGGCACAAGGTGCGCACCAAGACACTCGCGATCATCTTCTCTAGCAACAACCAACCGCTGCTGCCGCCGCCGGGACCCAAGCAGCTGCTGGCCATCTTGCAGAAGCCCAAGGACACGACGCGCGAGGCGATCGTCGAGAACGCGATCCGGGTAACCAGAATCACCGGCAGCCCCGGCTATCCGGCGCCCGAGGAGCGCATCCGCGCCGAGGCGCTCGAAGGCTACGACCGGTCCTACTACCCCGCCGGCGTGGGCCGCCACTTCGCCGCGATTCTCGGCACCGGCAGCCTGCTCGGCTACAACCGGCAGATCAGCGTCCCGACCGTGGTGATCCACGGAAAGGCGGACAAGCTGATGCGGCCCTTCGGCGGACGGGCGATCGCCCGCGCCATCAATGGCGCCCGGCTGGTGTTGTTCGACGGCATGGGACACGACCTGCCCCGCGAGTTGTGGGACGACATTGTGGGGGAGCTCAAGACGAACTTCGCGCAGACTGGGTAGGACCTGTGTATGAGCGTCTCGAGTCGTTAGCGAGCGTATTGGCCACGTAGGATGCGGAATTGAGTGCTTCAGGGCTTGCAAGTCAACGGCGACGCCGGCAGGACTACTGAACAGCCAGAAAGGCACCCAAAATGGCTCAAGCGGCCAAACTGCAGCCCCATTTCGAAGACGTCCAGGCCCATTACGATCTGTCCGACGAGTTCTTCCGGCTGTTCCTGGATCCGACACGGACCTACAGCTGCGCGTATTTCGAACGCGACGACATGACTCTGGAAGAGGCACAGCTCGCCAAGATCGACCTGGCGCTGGGCAAGCTCGGGTTGGAACCCGGGATGACGCTGCTCGACGTCGGCTGCGGTTGGGGTTCGACGATGATGCGAGCGATCGAGAAATACGACGTCAATGTCGTCGGGCTGACCCTCAGCGAGAACCAAAAGGCCCATGTTGAAACGGTTTTCGCGAAGTCTGATAGTCCGCGCACCAAGCGAGTGCTACTGGAGGGCTGGGAGCAGTTCGACGAGCCGGTCGACCGGATCGTCTCGATCGGCGCGTTCGAGCATTTCGGTTTCGACCGCTACAACGAATTCTTCAAGATGGCCTACTCAGCGCTGCCCGATGACGGCGTGATGCTGCTGCACACCATCACGGCGCTGACACTGCCGCAGATGGCGGAGCGCAAGATTCCGTTGACGTTCCAGGTCGCACGGTTCGTCAAATTCATCATGACCGAGATCTTCCCCGGCGGCCGGCTGCCGTCGATCGAGAAGGTCGAGGAGTATGCGACACCGGCGGGCTTCAGGCTGACCCGCACCCAGTCGCTGCAGCTGCACTACGCGCGGACCCTGGACACCTGGGCCGAGGCGCTCGAAGCGCACAAGGACGAGGCCATCGCCTTGCAGTCGGAAGAGGTTTACGACCGCTACATGCACTACCTGACCGGCTGCGCCGGGGGTTTCCGGGTCGGCTACATCGACGTTCACCAGTTCACGCTGGCCAAGTAGCTGTCCATACCTCACTGGATGCGCGGACACGTTCCGCAAGGGCTATATCGACGTCGATCAGTTCAGCCTGCAGAAGTAGCACCAAATTGGAGTCCCGCCCCCGCTAAACGCTAGGGTGTATCGCTTGAGAGCGTGTTCGCACGTCGACGGGCCGTGCCGGGGGTACGGTCGCTGCATTACCCGTGTGTGATGGGCTGCTGGTCGCAGTGCCAGCGCGTCACCGAGAAAGGCCAACCAGGGAAAACATGTCTGATAACTCAACCGGCACGAAGGATATGCGGCCGCACTTCGAGGACATCCAGGCGCATTACGACCTGTCAGACGACTTCTTCGGCGTGTTCCAGGATCCGACCCGCAAGTACAGCTGCGCCTATTTCACCGGGCCGAACGTCACGTTGTCGGAGGCGCAGATCGCCAATGTCGACCAGCACCTCGACAGGCTCGACCTCAAGCCCGGAATGACGCTGCTGGAGGTCGGCTGCGGCTGGGGGCTGGCCCTGCAGCGCGCGATGGAAAAGTACGACGTCAACGTCATCGGCCTGACGCTTTCCAAGAATCAGAAGGCCTACTGCGAGCAGCTGCTGGCCAACGCCGACAGCGACCGGTCATTCGACATACTGCTGGAGGGCTGGGAGCAGTTCCACAGCCCGGTCGATCGGATCGTGTCCATCGAGGCGTTTGAGCACTTCGGTAGGGACCGCTGGGACGACTTCTTCAAGACCTGCTTCGAGATACTGCCCGACGACGGCCGGATGACGATTCAGAGCAGCGTCGGCTATCACCCGTACGACCTCGCCGAGCGCGGCAAGAAGCTGACGTTCGAACTGGCCCGCTTCGCCAAGTTCATTATCACGGAGATCTTCCCGGGCGGCCGGGTCCCCACCACTCAGATGATGGTCGACCATGGCGAGAAGGCCGGCTTCGTCGTGCCTGAGACGTTGTCGCTGCGCAACCACTACATCAAGACGCTCGGCATCTGGGCCAGTCGTCTCGAGCAGCACAAGGACGAGGCGATCGCCGCGACCGACGAAGAGAACTACCACCGCTACATGAAGTACCTGACCGGCTGCCAGTACTACTTCGTCGACGAGGCCATCGACGTCAGCCTCGTCACTTACCTGAAGCCGGGGGCGGCCGCGTAGCCTGCACGGTTACGGCGTACCCTCAGCAAATCCGCGCAGCGTTGCGCCTGCGGGGGATTTGAGCTTTGATATGGGCTTAACTGTGGCGCAGACCGGATGCAACACCTGGAGGGACCTGACCGTGTCCGACGTGGCAATCTCCGAGAAGATGAAGCGGAACTTCGAGAATATCCACGCGCACTATGACCTCTCCGATGACTTCTTTGGGTTGTTCCAGGACCCCAGTCGCATCTACAGCTGCGCGTACTTCGAGCCTGAGCACCTGACCCTGGAAGAAGCGCAGTTCGCGAAGGTCGACCTGCACCTCGACAGGCTGGACTTGAAGCCCGGAATGACCCTTCTCGACATCGGCTGCGGCTGGGGATCGGTGATGAAGCGGGCGATCGAGCGGCACGACGTCAACGTGATCGGCCTGACGATCAGCCAGAACCAGTTCGCGCGCACCCAACAGGTGCTCGACGAAGTCGACACCGACCGCAGTCGGCGGGTGCTGCTACGCGGCTGGGAGGAGTTCGACGAGCCCGTCGACCGCATCCTGTCCATCGAGGCGTTCGAACATTTCGGCTTCGAACGCTATGCCGACTTCTTCAAGAACTGCTTCAACATCCTGCCTGACGACGGCAGGATGACGATCCAGAGCAACGTCTGCTACCACCCCGACGAGTTCCTGGCGCGCGGGATACCCCTGTCGTTCAACGTGCTCCGGTTCATCAAGTTCATGGTCACCGAGATCTTCCCCGGCGCCCGGCTCCCGATGTGGCAGATGATGAGAGACCACGGCGAACAAGCCGGGTTCACCGTCGATGAGCCGATGTCGATGCGACACCACTACGTCAAGACGTTGAACCTGTGGGCCGATGCGTTGGAGGCCAACAAGTCGGCGGCCATCGAAATCCAGTCGGAAGAGGTCTACGACCGCTACATGAAGTACCTGCGCGGCTGTGCGGAGAAGTTCGCCGACGAGTACATCGACGTCCACCTCGTCACGTACCGGAAGCCAGGCGCGGCGGCCTAGCCTTCACGTCACAAGGAAAATCCCCCGCCACCACCTGGTGTGTCGGGGGATTTGCCTATTCAGTCAGGCCGCGGCCTTGGCCGAGTCGGCGTCCTTCTTGCCGGCATCCTTCTTGTGCGTCAACGATCACATAACGACCCGCCATGGTTGCCGGAACTCCGAAGTTGATTGGGCAAGGTTCGCGTGGGCTGTCGGATTTGCGCGGTGTTGTTCGTCGGAGGGGTAGAGAGTGGAACAGAACGGTTCTGCTCACTTCCGGAAGGTGACCACGATGCACTACTTCGCCCTAATCCTCGGTAATGAGCCCACCTCGGCGCCTGACCCAGATGCGCAAGCCGCAGGGATGGCGGAATACCAGGCGTTCCATGAAAAGGCCGCGTCCGCCATCCGGGCAGGCGACGCGCTCACCCCATCGGCGACCGGTGTGCGGATCGCCGGTGGGCCCGACTCACCGACGATCACCGACGGGCCGTTCGCGGAGAGCGCGGAGGTGGCCTGCGGCTACTACGTGTTTGAGGCCGAAAACCTCGACGAGGCTTTGGCACTCGCACGCGACATCCCCACCGCGAAGCACGGCGCGGTCGAGGTCTGGCCGACGGTGTTCTACACCCCGCCCAGCCAACCCTTGGGCACCAGTTGGTTGGCACTGCTGCTCGAGCCGCCTGGCGACGTCCACGTACCCGGCAGCCCGGAATGGGACGCCGGTATTGCGGCGCATCAGAAATTCGGTGCCGCCGCCGGGGACCGTACCAATGGCGGCGCGGCACTACATCCGCCTACTACCGCGACGACCGTGCGGGTGCGCGACGACCAGGTGCTTCTGACCGACGGCCCGTACGTCGAGGGCGCCGAGGTGGCGAACGGCTTCTACTTCATCGACGTTGACGACCGTGACGAGGCCGTGAAGGTCGCGTCGATGATTCCGGCGACGACGGTAGAGCTCCGGCAACTCATGGGCGTCTCGGGCCTCTAGCCACTCAATGGCCAACCTGGACGGCGTCTTTCGGCGCGAATGGGGCCCGGCCGTGGCGGCGCTCGCCCGCTGGTCGGGTGACATCACGGTCGCCGAAGACGCCGTCCAGGAAGCTTTCGCCCAGGCGCTAGACACCTGGCCCCGCGACGGCGTGCCACACAACGCCGGCGGATGGCTCGTGACTGTTGCCCGCAACCGCGCCCTGGATCGGCTGAGACGCGAATCCAGCCGTCCTGGAAAGGAACTCGCAGCCGTGGTGGACGACATCCGGGCCCGCACCGATCACGCTGACGTGCATCCCGTTCGCGACGACGAACTGCGGATGATGTTCACCTGTGCTCACCCCGCGCTCGACCCGACCTCACAACTTGCGCTGACACTGCGGCTGATCTCGGGGCTCACCGTCGCGGAGATCGCGCGCGCCTTGTTGCAGTCCGAAGCGGCCGTCGGTCAGCGGATCACCCGAGCGAAAAGCAAGATCCGGCATGCCAACATCCCGCTGCGGGTGCCGCCAGTCGAGCTGCTGCCGGAACGCACACCGCACGTACTGGCCTGTATCTATTCGGTGTTCACCGAGGGCTACTTTTCGACGGCGGGCCCGTCGGCCATTCGTGACGAGCTCTGCGATGAGGGCGTGCGCCTGGCCGGTGAACTGTGCTCGTTGATGCCTGACGAACGCGATGCGCATGGTCTGGCTGCCCTTGTCTTGCTGCATGATTCGCGACGGCAGACCCGGGTTGACGCCGACGGGGCCCTTGTGCCGCTCGAGGAACAGGACCGCAACCGCTGGGACCGTAGCCGAATCGCGCGGGGGCTCGACCAGCTTGCGCTGGCCGCGGGCGCGACGGGTCCGTATCTGCCGCAGGCGGTGATCGCGGCGCTGCACGCGACGGCGCCGCGTTGGGAGCAGACCGACTGGCGGGCGATCTGCGTGGCCTACGACCGGCTGATCGAGATCACTGACTCCCCCGTCGCCAAGGCCAACGGAGCCCTGGCGATTGGTTTCCGCGACGGCTTCCGGGTCGGCCTGGCGGCGCTGGACGCGGTGGCGGACGACCCGAGGCTGGCCCGGTCGAACACCGTGGCCTCGATCCGCGCCGATCTGCTGCGGCGCGCAGGCCTGCGCGACGAGGCGCTTGAGTGGTATCGCATCGCGCTGGACCGCAACGGGTCCGGCACGGCGAGAGAGTTCCTGTTGCGGCGCGTCGCGGAGTGCGCGGGGCGCGATTGATGACCATTCCGACAGTCGGCGCGGGATTGACTCGGTCGCACCCTGCCGATATCCG
>JAVXWV010000176.1:0-12791 GCA_032230775.1 Mycobacterium sp.
GGCCGGCCACCGGCTCCTTGCCGACCTATGGCGAGTGTTGGCGGGGTGGGCGAACGCGTCACACCGGCGCCTGTACTCCCCGCCGTACTACCTCGAGCGCGCCCGCTTGTCCCGTGAGATCGACCGCTTATGAATGCAGGGTCGTCAGGCTTCAGGCCGCGTCAGACTGCCGGCGGGAGCGCTCGCGGGTATCGATCGACGACAGGTGGCCGCAATCCGGACACTGCAGGTGGACAACCATGCCCTCGTTGCTCAGTAGGTACTGCCAGTGCGTGGCGCAATTCTTCGCGCTTCGGCAGTCGCTGCAGCGGGCGCCGTGGTTACACCGGGAGCAAGCAAGCCAGGCGCGACGGCCGCGATCGGCGGACGGATCAATCGGCAACACGGTTCACCGTCCGATCAGGCAGCACACCCGCGCTGACCAGCTCGTCGTAGATCCTCTGCTGCTCCTCGTCCAGGTCGGCGTACAGCATGTCGTACGCCTGCTCCTCGTCGGCAAGCACCGCGACGGGATCCCAGTCGTCGCCGATCGCCTCCAGCACGGCGGTACGCCGGCGCGCCTCATCCAGTGTGAGGTCGTAGGCGAAGTCGAGATCAGCCATCGAGACAGATTTCCAAGCGATGGTTAGCCTCGGCAATGATCTACGTCACGTTTCCAATTTGAAATTCGTCACATTTACTTCCGCAACCAGCCTTGCTGCCTGTAGGCGAACGCCGAGTCGATCTCGGCGCCGTGGCCGGCACGAACACCGCATCCCCGCCCCCTGCATCGATGACACGCTCCAGCGTCGCCGGCGACGGCGATCAGGTCGTGGCCGGTGTGGCCGCGGCCCGGATGGCTGATCGATACGGTGCGCTCACCGAGATCGAACAAAGGCGGAGCACGCCGTCGGCAAGCCATACCCAGACGAAGTTCACTGCCCCAGCGTGAGTGGCTGCGCCGCACGGTACTGCTCGAGCACGTCCGGCGTCGGGTCCGCGGTATAGGACACCGTCCCCCCGGGCGACCAGGTCGGCGGCGAATCCTGTTGCGACAGTGTCCATGCCGCCTGTCGGGCCGCGCCAAGCGCGACGTACTCCGCAGGCGTCGGCACATGCACGTCCGCGCCGAAGATCGCAGGGGCGATACGCCGGACGGCCTCCGACCGCGCTCCCCCGCCAATCAGGATGATCCGTTGGACTTCGACACCTTGCGCCGAGATCTTGTCGACGCAATACGCCATCGATGCAAGCAGTCCCTCCACCGCGGCACGGGCAACATTGGCGGGCACGAGATTTCGCGTCGTCACACCGTGTAACGCGCCAGCGGCGTCCGGAAGATTCGGCGAGCGTTCGCCCTCTAAGTACGGCACCAGGGTGAGCCCCTCGGCGCCGGGTGGCGACGTCAACGCCAGCCGGTCCATCTCGTCGAAATCGAGGCCGAGCATCGTCGTCACGGCCGCCAGCACGGGAGCCCCGTTGAGGGTGCACACCAGAGGCAGCTGCCGTCCGGTGGCGTCGGCGAACCCTGCCACTATTCCCTCGGGGTCATGCGATGCGGCGTTCCCCACCGCGCTGACCACGCCGGACGTGCCGAGTGAAACGATGCAATCCCCTGGGCCCGCGCCAAGGCCCAGCGCCGCCGCGGCATTGTCACCGGCGCCGGGTCCGAGCACCGCTCCCGCCGATGTGTGCCCCGCCGGGTCCCTCGGGCCGAGCACGGTGGGCAGCGCCGGCAGTCGCCCCCGCAGCGCCAATTCGAGCAGGTCGGGCTGGTAGCTGTCGGTCTCGGACGAGAAGTACCCGGTGCCGCTCGCGTCGCTGCGGTCAGTGCGCAGCGTCGTGATATCCGTCGAGCCGCTCAGTCGCCACGTCAGCCAGTCGTGCGGCAGGCATACCGCCGCCGTCGCATCAGCGTGCGCCGGTTCATGGTCGGCCAGCCACCGCAGCTTGGTCGCCGTGATCGCCGCGACCGGCACGACGCCGATCCGCTTCGCCCACTCGCCTGCGCCGCCGAGCTCGTCGACAAGTTCGGTGGCCGCGGCGCTCGAACGAGTGTCGTTCCACAGCAACGCATCTCGGATAACGGTGCCTGCGCCGTCCAGGCACACCATGCCATGCTGCTGGGCGCCGACCGACACCGCCGCCACGTCTTCGAGTCCCCCTGCGGCGTCGATGCTGGCCTGCAGTGCGGCCCACCACAGCTGCGGATCGACCTCGGTGCCGTCGGGATGCGGCGACGACGCGGACCGCACGATCTCACCGGTATCCGCGTCGCAGACGACCACCTTGCAGGACTGGGTGGACGAGTCGATTCCCGCGACAAGTGCCACGCCTGCGAAGCTACTCCCATGCGATGGCTCGCGGTCACGGCATCTGTCCTGGCGCTGGCGGTGTTGGCCGAGCCTGTCGCGCAGGCGGATGACGACATGGGTGCGCGCATCGCCGCGGCCGATTCGTACCTGGCCACGCGTCCCGGCGTCGTCGGCTATGTGCTGCACGACCGCAAGACCGGCGCCGTCTACCGCAACGCCCACGCCGCCGAACCCGTGTGGACGGCCTCCACCATCAAGCTCGCGATGGTCGTAGATCTGCTCAGCCGCCAACGCGCAGGCACGATCACGCTGACCGACGCCGACAACAGCCTCATCGCCGCGATGCTGCATTCCTCCGACGACGACGCTGCCGACGCCCTGTGGTCGCGCTACGGCGGCGCCGACCATCAGGCCTACAACAACGACTTTCCGGCCTTCGGGATGACGGGCCTGCGGCCGCAGCGCGGGTTCAGCGCCACCTTCCCGTACTGGGGCTTCCAGAAGACGACTCCGGACGATCTCGACCATTTGATCAACTACACGCTGACCCGACTGAATCCGGCCGACACGGCGAGCATCGTGAACCAGCTTCAGCACGTCGATCCCGATCAGCAGTGGGGCGTGTGGGGCGCGGGTCCGGCCATGGCGCCGGGCAACAAGGACGGCTGGTCGCTGGAGGACCACGGATGGGTCATCAACACCGTCGGCTTCGCGGGTAAGGGTCAGCGCTACACGCTCGCCGTGATGAACGATCTCGGCGGCGACGGTGGCTACGACGACGGTGTCGCGACCACGACACGCATGTCTGAGCTGCTGTTGGCGGGCCGCGATGCCGGCTGACCGATGACTTCACCGGAGCCGTGATGTCTGTACCTGTATGCGAAAACTCGTGATCACCCAAAACATCACGCTGGACGGGTCCGTCGAAATGCTCGACGACTGGTTCGACCCTCAGCTCCAGGACGCAGATCTACTCGAGGAGTCGCACCGCCAAGACTCGCAGGCCGACGCGCTGCTGGTCGGGCGGCAGACATTCGAGGACTTCCGCGGGTACTGGCCCAAGCAGACCGCGGACCCCACCGGTGTGACCGACTACCTCTACCGGGTCGCGAAGTATGTGGTGTCCTCCACGATGACCGACCCCGAGTGGCCGAACTCGACGGTGCTCACCGGCGACCCCACTGAGCGGATCACCGAGCTGAAGTCGCGACCCGGGAAGGACATCGTGCTGACCGGCAGCATCAGCCTTGCGCACGCGCTCATCGCAGGCGGTGTCGTCGACGAGTACCGGTTGTTCGTCTATCCGACGGTGCAGGGCCGCGGCCGTCGCCTCTTCCCCGACGGGACCTCGATCCCGAAGCTGACATTGGTGGAGTCACCGAAGTCCTTCAGCTCGGGTATAACGCTGCTGCGCTACGCCGCGTGAGCGCACAATTGCCGCGTGGATGACATCGAGCATCCGGAGGCCCGCAAAAACTGGGACACCGACCGCGATGAGACGGAAGCGCAACGGTTGGACCGAAATTGGTCGAGTCTCTTGCAGGAGTTGCGGGTGGCGCAAACCGGTGTCCAATTGCTCACCGGATTTCTGCTGATTCTGCCGTTTCAGCAGCGGTTCAGCCAGCTCGACGGCACGATGCGCTCGGTCTATCTCGTCACGGTCGGGTGTTCCATCGGTGCGACGGTGTTGCTGATCGCCCCCGTAAGCGTGCATCGACTGCTGTTCCGCCAACACCGCATGAAGACGTTGGTGACGACCTCGCACGCTTTTGCTGTGGTCGGAACGGTGCTTCTGGGCGTGACCCTAGCCGGGGTGGCCGTCGTCATCTTCGACGCCGTTGCCGGGAGAACCGAGGCCTGGATCGCCGGTGGTTGCACGCTGGCGGCGCTGGCCGCGTTCTGGTACGTGATGCCGCTACTGGGACGCAACGGCAGCGACGACTACTAGGGTTTGCGCCCGGCCCGCCAGGGGAACACAGCGCACATGTTGATCCGACGTATTGCGCGCCCAATGTTGTCAGCGGTTTTCATCAGCCGCGGCGTCGATGCCCTGCGCAGCCCCAAACCCGCCGCCGACGCGACCCGCCCCACGCTCGAGGGTCTGAGCAAGTTGCCGGATCCCGTCGGCACAAACGTTCCGTCCAATGCCGAGACGGTCGCCCGCGTCAACGCCGCGGTGCAGATCGGTGGCGGCTTGCTGCTCGCCACCGGCAAGCTGCCGCGCGTGGCGTCTGCGGCGCTCGCGCTGACCGTGGTGCCGGGAAGCCTTGGTGGACATACGTTCTGGAGCGAATCCGACCCGCAGCGCAAGGCCGACGAACGGCGCGCATTCCTGACGGATGTCAGCCTGATCGGCGGGCTGATCATTGCCGCCGTCGACACCGAGGGCAAACCCTCACTCGGCTGGCGCGGACGCCGCGCCGCCCACAAGGTGTCAGAGGCCGTCAGCGCCGCCCTGCCCGCCGGTGCGGCCACAGGCGGTGCGCTCGCCGACAGCGCGCTGGCGGACAAGGTGGCACACGGCCTGCAGATCGGCGCCGAACGCGGCCGGGAGCTGGCACATGTGGCGGCCGAACGCGGCAGCGAACTCGCAGAGGTAGCTCGTGAGCGCGGCGCTGAATGGGCCGAGGTAGCGCGAGAGCGCGCCCCTGAACTGGCCGAAGCCGCCCGCGAGCGCAGCGCAAAACTGGCTGAGGTAGCGCGAGAGCGCGCCCCTGAGCTAGCCGACACCGCCCGCGCCCAGGTCAAGGAAGGCCGCAGCCGCTGGCGCTGACCCCGAATTATGTTGCGCGCCAACCGGCGGGTTGGGATCGGCGTGCATCAAACCGCACGCGGCTGTCCATCTGAGCGGTACATTTGCTGCATGACTAGTGGCGACTTTCAACCCCAACCAGGACCGTACGGCGAACCCGGCGGATATCCACCGCCACAGGGTGGTCAACAACCCGGGGGCCTCGGCCTGCGGTTCGCCGCCCGCTTGATCGACGGCCTCATCGTCGGCATCGTCGCGTCCGTGCTCTTCGCCTTAACCGACACGCTCTCCAACTATTGGTTCACGGGCCTGTTCACCGGCTTGCTGACGTTCCTCTACTTCCTGGCCTTTGAGACCACGCAGGGGTGGACGCCCGGCAAGAAGATCCTCGGCCTGAGCGTGCACGGCCCCGCCGGGGCGCCAAAGCCGGACGTTCAGCAGTCCGCGATCCGCAATGTGTGGACCTTGCTGCCGATCATTCCGTTTGTCGGCGGCCTGCTCGGGATCATCGCGATCATCGTGATCGCGGTGACGATCAACGGCAGCCCGACCAAGCAGGGCAAGCACGACGAGCTCGCGGGCGGCACCCAGGTCGTCAAGGGCTAGATCGTCAGATCACGATCCCGAGCAGCAGCACCAGCACAAGCCCAGTGACCGACAGCACGGTCTCCATGATCGACCAGGACTTGATGGTCTGACCCACGCTCATACCGAAGTACTCCTTGACGAGCCAGAATCCGGCATCGTTGACGTGGGAGAAGAACAGCGAGCCTGCGCCGACAGCGAGCACGACCAACGAAACCTCGCCGGTGCTCATGCCTTCCACCAGACCCAGCATCAGCGACGACGCGGTGATGGTGGCCACTGTCGCGGAACCCGTTGCGAGCCTGATCAATACGGCGAGCACCCAAGCCAGCAGGATCACGGAGATACCCGTGCCCTTGGCCCAGTCCGCAAGCATCGTGCCGATGCCGGTGTCCACCAGGACCTGCTTGAATCCGCCACCGGCGGCGACGATCAGGATGATGCCTGCGACCGGCGGCAGCGACGTCTCAAGGCATTTGACGACCTGATCCCGCGTCATCGCCGCACCGCGGCCCAGGGTGAAGATGCCGACCACAACCGCGATCAACAGCGCCACGAGCGGCCGGCCAAGGATGTCGAAGGTTTGGCGCAGCGGGTTGGCTTTGTCGTCGATGAAGATATCGACCAGCGCCTTGCCCATCATCAGACCGACAGGCAGCAGAACAGAGAACATCGTGACGCCGAAGCTGGGGCGTTGGCGCTCAACGCGCGTCGCGGTTTGGGTCGTCGCCCCCTCACCTTCACCGCCCGCCGCGGCGGTCGCCACCGAACCACCGGCGGTTCCGGCGAAGTCGTCGGCGTCGAACCGGTCCGGCACGTCGAGGACCACCCAACGTCCGGCGAGCCGCCCGAACAGTGGCCCGGCAACGATCACCGTCGGGATCGCGACGGCCACGCCCAACGCGAGCGTGACGCCGAGGTCGGCATGCAGCAGACCGATCGCGGTCAACGGCCCCGGGTGCGGAGGCACCAGCCCGTGCATGGCGGAAAGCCCCGCCAGCGCTGGGATTCCGACGGTGATGAGCGAGAGCTGCGACCGCTTGGCGACGAGGTAGATGACCGGCATCAACAGCACGAGGCCGATCTCGAAGAACATCGGCAGGCCGATGATGGCACCCACCAACGCCATTGCCCACGGCAGCGCCCGCGGCGATGCGCGCCCGACGATGGTGTCAACGATCTCGTCGGCGCCTCCCGAGTCCGCGAGCAGTTTTGCGAACATCGCACCGAGGGCGATCAGTATGCCGACGCTTGCCGCCGTGTCGCCGAATCCCTTGCCGAACGAGTCGAGAACATCCCCCGGGTTCTGCCCCGCAACGATGCCCACGGTGATCGCGCCGAAAATCAAAGCGAGAAAAGGATGCAGCTTGGCGACGGTGATCAGCACGACGATCAGCGCGATGCCCGCCAGCGCGGCCAGTATCAGCTGCCAACCACCGGCTACGGGTTCGACCAGCTTGGGGTCGGCCGCCAGGATGGTTACTGCCGACCCGAATTCTGAAGTCATCGGTTCTCCTGTTCGGTTGTGCGCGTGGCAGATAACGCCACATAGTTGTCGATGATGGAATCGATGTTCTGATCGACATCGATGACGATGCCGCCCTCATCGGGCTCGAGCGGCTCGAGCGTTTCGAACTGAGATGCCAGAAGGGACGCGGGCATGAAATGTCCGGGCCTGCTCGCCTGTCGCTTGCCGATGACCTCAGGTGTGCCGGACAGATGCATGAACTCGACGTCCGCACAGTGGCGGCGCAACTGGTCGCGGTACTTTCGCCGCAGCGCCGAACAGCTCATCACCCCGCCGTCGCCGCAATGCTGGGCCAGCCACTGCCCGATCGCTTCGAGCCACGGATAGCGGTCATCGTCGTCGAGCGACTGACCGGCCGTCATCTTGGCGATGTTGGCAGGCGGATGAAAGTCGTCGGCGTCGGCGAACGGCACCCTCAGACGTTGCGCCAACGCCGCGCCGACGGTCGATTTACCGGAGCCAGAGACCCCCATGACGACGATTGGTGACGCCATATCCTCCACCTACCCGGTTGTGCTTGACGTCACACAGCATGCCTCAATCATCATATGATTGCAACACTGCAGCGGAATAATATGGTTTTAATAACGGCAGCAAAGCTATGACAAGATGTATGGGTGACCTTCGAAGCAAACGTCGGCGCTCTGCATGACAATTTGCTCACCGCACTCGGCACCGCGATCGTGTCCGGGGAGCACCCGCCCGGAGAGGTGCTGACGCTCGACGGGGTCAGCGCGCAGCACGGCATCTCGCGCAGCGTCGCCAGGGAGGCCATCCGCGTGCTGGAGTCGATGGGCTTGGTCGCATCGCGCCGACGGGTGGGCATCACGATTCAGTCAGCAGAGAAGTGGAACGTCTTCGATCCTCAGCTGATCCGGTGGCGACTCGAGTCCGGCGACAGGGCCGCCCAACTGGTTTCGTTCTCGGAGCTTCGGCGCGGATTCGAACCTGCCGCGGCGGCCCTGGCCGCGCGGCGCGCGAACCCCCACCAGTGCCGGATCATGGCCGCCGCGGTGTCGGACATGGTGGTGCATGGCCGCTCCGGAGATCTCGACGCATACCTGTTGGCGGACAAGATCTTCCACCAGACGCTGCTCGAAGCGAGCGGCAACGAGATGTTCCGGGCGCTGAACGGGGTCGTCGCCGAGGTGCTCGCCGGCCGCACGCACCACGGCATGATGCCCGCTGTGCCCAACCCTGCGGCCATCGAGCTGCACGACGACGTCGCGCGCGCGATCCGGCTGCGGGACGAGGAGGCCGCCGAACGCGCCATGCGTGCGATCATCGACGAGGCGGCATCCGCTGTGGCCGAGGAGTTTTCGGAACCCTCCTAGGGACGGGGCGCATAGCTGTAGTTGATCTTGCCGCCGCTGACCGTGGTGACCGTCAGCGTGAAGGACCTGGTGTCCTGACCCGAGACGACGGTGCAGTCAACGGTGTTACCCGGCTTGCCCTCGAGATTGCCGGTGCATTGCGCTGAGTCGGGCCGTCGCCCCAGCTGCCTCTCGAACTCATCGAGCAGCGAACTCGCGACTTCCTCCTTGGTCAACACCGGTACCACGTCGAAGTTCATCATCAGACCCTCGACGCTGTTCACTTCGACCGTGCGCCGCAGTTTGACCCCGCCTGCCTCGACGTCGCAGTGCGCGGTCGCGCCGACCTTGCCTTCCAGACCCGATTCGCACGACACGGAGGCGACGGGCTCCCGCGACGCGTCGGTGACAAGCCTCGAGACCGCCTTCTCGAGTTGCTCTTTGGATACCGCCGGTCTCATCTCGTAATTGATCGCGCTCCCGTCGACACCGGTGACGGAGATGACCGGCTCGAAGCTGTTGGTCGCGCTCATCACCACGTCACAGCGCGTCGTCTTGCCGACCTCCCCGACCAGATCCTCGTTACACGTCACCGATTGCGGTTGTTGGCCGGCCTTGGCGAGCCGGACGGCGATGTCAGTTTGCAGGGCGTCCCTGCCGACGGTCCCCGTGCCGTTGTGTCCGACATTCGCATTACAGCCCGAGACCAGTGCCCCCACCGTCGCTAGGGCGCCCACGGCTGTTGTAACCGTATGCAAGGGTCGCCTCCTGGACCGTTGCTGGCCAGACGCCACCTGGGCGTTTGGACGGACCATAGCAAGTTGGCTGCGGCAGTGATGATTAACTGACAAAGTGGGCAGACAACCTTCGCTTGCGCGCCGATTCTTTGATCGCTTCGAACCCGTGCACGCCGTCACCTACTTCGCTCCAGAGGCCCGAACCGCCCTCGACGGACTGGGATTTCGCGGATTCTGGATGGGCTACTTCGCGGCGCGATCCGCCCCGTTCGGGGTGGTGCCGACGGAAGTCGTCACCGCTGCGTTCTACAACTTCGCCCCCGAACGCGTCGCGAAGGCGCTACCCGCGGCATGGGACATCGCCTCGCCGTCGGACGCGCTGCGCGTCCGACAGGATTCGGCAGTGGCGGCGCTGCGCCGCTACGGCGTCACCGACGACGACGCAGACGCCGCGGCCGAACTGGCCGAGAAAGCCACCCGAGGTGCGCCGCTGGACGGTCGTCCGTTGTTCGCCGCGAACGTGGCGCTCGACTGGCCAGACGAACCGGTGGCCAGGCTCTGGCATGCCGTCACACTGCTGCGCGAACAGCGCGGCGACGGGCATGTTTCCGTGCTGGCCACGCACGGCGTATCGGGGCGCGAGAGCAACGTGCTGCACGCCGCCGCAGGCCGGGTGCCGCGAGAGATGATCATGCGCGCCCGCGACTATGACGAGGCGCAGTGGGACCACTACCGCCAGCGGCTGGCCAGTCGCGGGCTGATCGACAGCGATGGCGCACTCACCGGCGCCGGTCGAGATCTCAAGCAGCGCATCGAGGATGCCACCGACCGGCTGGCGCTGTCGGCGCTCGATGCGCTCGACGACGACGAAGTCGAGAGGCTGTTCCTGGCGCTCACGCCGATCACCCGCAAAGTAGTCGCTGCCGGTGATCTGCCCGCCGCGACTCCAATGGGCCTGGGGCGCGACGACCTTCACGACGAAAGCGCCCACCTCGTTTGACCACCAACCGCGAGCGTGCGGGTCTGTACACCGACACGCCGTGTTCTGCGGACATTTTGCGCACGCTCGCTGCAGGGTGAGAGACGTGATCGTGAAATCCATCGCCTTGTTTGTGATCGCAGCATTGCTGGAGATCGGCGGCGCGTGGCTCGTTTGGCAAGGCGTGCGTGACCATCGCGGATGGTTATGGGCCGGCGCAGGCGTTATCGCGCTGGGCGCCTACGGGTTCGTCGCTGCGTTCCAACCGGACGCTCACTTCGGCCGCGTGCTGGCCGCATACGGCGGCGTCTTCATTGTCGGGTCGCTGGTCTGGGGAATGATTGCCGACGGTTTCCGGCCCGACCGCTGGGACATCGCGGGAGCCGTTGTGAGCCTGATCGGGGTTGGTCTGATCATGTATGGTCCGCGCTGATGCGGATCATCGTCACGGGCGGTAGCAGCGGAGTCGGGCTGGCGACCGCCGCCGCGGCAGCCGAGAGCGGCCACCGCGTGGTGATCGCCTGCCGAAACGTCGAGAAGGCCGAGCGGGCAGCCGCCAGCATGCCGGGCGTGGAGGTCGCGCAACTCGATCTGACTGATCTCGCCAGTGTGCGTTCATTCGCTGACTCGGTGGAAACCGTTGATGTGCTGGTGAACAACGCCGGCGTGATGGGCCTGCCGATGACCCGCACCGCCGACGGCTTTGAGGCGCACATGGGCACCAACCACCTCGGCCACTTCGCGTTGACGTGCCTGCTCGGCGACAAGATCAACGACCGGGTGATCTCGGTGGCAAGCGCGATGTATCACGTCGCGCGCATCCATTTCGACGACCTCAATTGGCACACCCGCAGGTACTCGAAAACCCCGGCCTACTCGGAATCGAAGCTGGCGAACTTGCTGTTCGTTCACGAGCTCGCCAGCCGTGGCATCCGGGCGTACGCGTCGGATCCGGGCATGACCGACACCGGCATCACAAGAGGCATCGCTGCCGGTATACCGATGGGCGAGCGCAGTCCGGTGTGGCGGTTGTTGCACACCCCAGCCCAGGGTGCGCGGGCGACCCTTCAGGCGCTGACGACCGAACTGCCAAGCGGAACGTATTTCGCTCCGCGGTTTAATCAGTGGGGCAAGCCGCGAGTGACCGGATTGCGCAAGAAGGCCCGCGATCCGGCGGCGGCCCGTCGGCTGTGGGAGCTGTCCGCCGAGCTCACCGGTTGCGACGGGCGCCAGTGACGGTCAACGCACCCTCGCGGTGCGACGAGCGTGCGCAAAATGCTCGCAGAACGCGGCGTGTCGGGGTACAGACACGCACGCTCGCGGAAGGTGGCTAGGTCTGGTTACGGTTCCACTCGACCCAGCCGACGCCGGTGCGGCCGTCCTCCGTGGTGACCGCCGCCCAGGCCCGAGGGAAGTGGCTGATCCGCCCGTCGGGCGCCGTCAGCAGCACGGGTGCGTGGCCGCGAATATCGATGGTGGCCGTCACGTCACCAACGTCGACCGTCGTTGTCTGCGGTAAGTCGTTGTCGCCGAACGTTTCCCGCGCGGTGACCGCCTGCACCTCGGCCAGCGGTTGGCCTGGTTCCTGCAGGTATCCAATGCCGATCGGCGGTGCGCCGGGAATGCGGAGGTCCACGCCGTGGACGTGCGTGCCGTCATCGAGATGCAGTGCGCTCCAGACCCAGTCCATGGCCCACCAGTCGCGCACACCCCACGAGTGGTCGCGCTGGCCGGCGACCTCATCCACGACCAGTTCCCGGCCGTCGACAACGACGGTTCCCGACACCGCGCATGGGATCTCATAGCGCGGGGTGATCCGATATTGGTACGGCGTGCCCGCCGTCGTCCACACCAGATCCATTGTCAGCTCGACGGGTCTGCCGGCTTCGCCGCGCAACAACGCGGCGGGATCATCATGGGCCTGGCCACGTCCGCGTACCTTCACCCGATACGTCCGCAGCGGTTCGGTCGCCTCAAGAGCGAGGTCGATGGCGTCGGTCCGAACGGCGCCTGGATCGTCGGGCAGCACGGCCTCGAAGTCGTTGAGCGCGACGGTCGGCATGTCGGGACCGCACAGCAGCGCATTGATCCATGCGGTGCGCTGGTTCGGATAGAGCCCCAGCCGTATCCAGCCACCGAAACCCTGCTCCGCGTCGGCGAAGTCGAAGTACCAGCTTTCGTTCCACAGCGGCTCGTCGGTCGGCGCGTGCGGGCCCTCGTCCCCGGCCGCGGGCGTAAGAGGCTCGGCGGCAACGGGTTCGGGCAGGATGGCCAGCGCGTCGGTGTCGAGCACATGCTGGCAGTGCCGCCGCAGCATCACCATGAACATCTCGTCGCCGCGGTCGGTTTGTGCGACGAGCATCGACGAGACAATCGCCATCACCACCCCGAAGAAGCTCTGTCGGCGCACGCCGTCACGGACATCGTCGAGGCTGATCGGCGCGCCTGGTCCGAGGGCTTCGTGGTAGGCCCGCTCCAGCGCCTCGTAGTGATCGCGGCGCAGCTGGTCGGGCAGGGCGCAGCCGAGGAAATACGCGGCATCGGTCATCGCCGGACCCCACGTCACCGTCTGCCAGTCCACAACTGTCAGCGGCCGGTCGGCG
>JAVXWV010000362.1:0-10497 GCA_032230775.1 Mycobacterium sp.
ACCGCGCAGATCGCCCACAAGTATCTCGGCCCGTACCGGTCCCACGCCCACTGCCAAATGCGGTCCATGCCGCGACACTAAGCGCCCACCACCCCATGTCGTGTGTCCACCGCGGTGCCCGAGGCAGGCTTGATGCCCTACGAGAACTTCACCGGGACCGAGCTGTCTACTCGATATGGAGGCTGCGGCTCGCAAATCCCTGCAGAAACGGGCTCGGGCTCGTTGCGGCCGTGTGATCGCGCACCCAGTGGACAGCCAGACGTCCGAGTTGGCGTCTGGGCGCATCTACATTTGCGCCCACACGATCTTTGTTTGCAGGTAGGTGTCGAGGCCGGCCTTGCCCGATTCGTAGCCCCACCCGGACTGTTTGTAGCCGCCGAACGGCATCGAGTGGTCGAACTGCATCTGACAGTTGAGCCCAACGGTTCCGGCCTTGAGCCGCTTGGCAATCCGATGTGCGCGGCCAAGGTCCTTGGTCCAGGCGGTGGCGGCCAGCCCGTAGGTGCTGTCATTGGCCAGCGCGACCGCCTCGTCCTCGTCGTCGAACGGAATCACGCTGACGACCGGGCCGAAGATCTCCTCCTGGAACAGCCTGCTCGTGGTGGCGACGTTGGTGAGCACGGTCGGATGGACGAAGTAGCCCTTGCGGTCGAGCCGGTGCCCGCCCGTGACGACGTCGACGCCGTCGGACTTGCCCTGGTCGAGGTAGCCCAGCACGCGGGTGAGCTGCTTCTGGCTAATGAGCGGGCCGATCATGCTGCCCTCTTCGGTGGGTGCGCCCAGCTGCATCGCGTTCGCCATGTTCGCGAGCCCCTCGACGACCTTCTCGTAGACGCCGCGTTGGGCGAAGATCCGCGAGCCGCACACGCAGGCCTGACCGGAGTGCACGAAGGTGCCGAAGGCCGCCATCGGGATCGCCGCGTTGAGGTCGGCATCGTCGAAGATGACCACCGGTGACTTGCCGCCGAGTTCGAGCGTGACCTTCTTCAGGTTGCTCACCCCGGATGCCCCCACGATCGCGCGCCCTACCTCGGTCGAGCCGGTGAACGCGACCTTTTCGACGTCGGGGTGCGCGGTGATGGCCGCACCCGCGGTGTGGCCGTAGCCGATGAGCAGGTTGGCCACCCCGTCGGGGACCCCGGCCTCGGCCAGGATTCGATCAAGGATCATCGCGGTCAGCGGGGTTTCCTCGGCCGGCTTGACGACGCTGCTGCAGCCCGCGGCAAGCGAAGGCGCGAGCTTGGCGCAGAAATTGAATATCGGCCCGTTCCACGGAAAGATCAGCCCCACAACGTCATAGGGCTCCTTGAGGGTGTACGCGTGCTGATGGGAATCGATGCCCGTGAGGCCGCCGGTGTGGATGTCCGCGGCGATCCCCTCGATCTTGGTGCACCAACCGGCGTAGTACCGGAAGAACTCTGCGCTGACGGTGACGGTCGCCTTTGCCTGCATCGGGACCATGCCCGCGTTGAGCGACTCGAGTTCGGCCAGTTCGTCTGTGTTCTGGTCGATCAGTTCAGCGACGCGCCAGAGCACCTTGGCCCGCTCGCTGGGGGCCAGGCCCTTCCAGACACCCGACTCGGCTGTCTCCTTCGCACGCGCAACAGCCGCGTTGACGGCCTCTGGTCCGCAGTCCTTGAACTCGGTGATCTGCTCCTCAGTGGCCGGATTGAAAACCGGAATTACATCGCCGGTGCCCGGTCGTTCACGGATCTCATCCAGCACAGATTGCACCGTCATGGTGTCCCTTCTCGCTGCTCTACGGATTTCGGGTCGGGGCGGATCCGCCCGCAGGGCGAACCGTCGCGCCTGCTAGGTTATGCGCATAACCTAGCGATGTCCAGACCCGGACGCGGGCTACGTCGAAGCGCGCACGATGAGTCGGGCGATGTCCGCGGGCGCCGGCGGCGGCGGCGCTTGCAACCCCAGTTCGGTGAGGACGGCGGCGATGGCAGCATCGGCCACCGCAATGAAGTTGAACTCCACCGTGGTCAGCGGCGGTGAACTGATGGCCCCCATGGGGTTGGCGTCGACGCCGATCACGGCCAGGTCGCCCGGGCAGGACAGGCCCGCCTCGCGGATGCCGTACAGGACCAGGCACGCGATCTCATCGCTTTGCGCACACACCGCGTCTATGCCGTCGCGCACCCAGGCGGTAACCACATCGGCGGCGTTTTCCATTGTGACGTCGCCGATGGTGACGGTTCCAAGGTCGTGGGCCCGAGCCGCTCGGGCGACACCTTCGAGCCAATAGTCGCCAAGGGCACGCCATTTGGCGATCCCGGTATAGGCGAAGGCGATCTTGCGGTACCCGCGGGAGACGAGGTGCTCGACGCGGATCGCACCAATTGACAGATGCGGATCTCCGAGTGCAGGCAACGTTCCGATTTCGATGTGGGGGACATGTGCGGCGTTCACCGCGCGAAGAGCGCCAGGGCTCAACGGAAACAGGCTGGTCACCGCGACCGGATCGAGATCGTTGACCGCGTCGACGACGTGGTGGTCGTCCTCGGCCTCGAAGATCTGCACCTGAAGCAAGCCCCGGCGCGCCAATTCGGTGGTCATCCGGCTGCCGGCCAGCATCGGCATCTCGCCGACGGCCACGCGTGGCACGACGTACAACACGACACCGCTCTTGCCGCTTGCCAGATTCCGGGCCGCGACATTGGGCCGATACCCCAGCTGTTCGGCGGCGCGGTGGACCGCCTCCCGAGTGCCTTCCGAGATCCGCCGACCGTCAGCCTTGTTGAGGACGTAGCTGACCGTCGCGGTCGACACGCGGGCCAGTCGGGCCACATCGGCGTGAGTGGGCCGCGCGACCTTTCCCGCGCTTGACGCATCACCCGCCGGACCGGCCATGCCTCATCGTGGCACGACGGGTTCTACAGCTCCACGACGGTGCCCGCTGACGGGTCGACCTTCCCGTCAAGCAGCTCAAGGTAGGCACGCTGGATGTCGTCGTCACTCGAGACTCGTTCGACCCGAAGCCAATCTGATGCCCACTGCGCGAAAGGGACCCACGCCTCGGCAACGTTCTCGTCGAGCTTCGCTGTGCCCCAGTCGGTGCTCCGCTTCGTGATCCGGTCCGGGGCGAAGAAGAAGACGGGGTCCGGCCCTGCGAGTTCGCCGACCCCTTCGGTCATCTGGGTCCAGTGCGTCGCGCCGACCGCGGCGCTGTGGGCGAGGTGGTCGCCGAAGCGAGCGTGCACGTCGGTACGGACGGCGCCGTCGCCCGAGATGTCAACGTAGACAGCACGTTCGCCAGGAAGCTCCGCGATGTCGTCGTAGAGATAGACCGAGTCGTAGATATTCAGGCCTTCGGCGAACGCGCGGTTGCCCGCGGACGTCAACCCCACGACGTCGATGCCCTCGCGCTTGGCGAGCAAGTAGGCGGCGATGATCGCCGTCTTCGACGAGGCACTCGAGATAACGATCGTGTCCGCACCGAAGAAGTCTTCGTCGGAGAGGAAATCGTCGATGAGAAACGAAGTGAAGAAGAGCGGAAAGAACAGGATATGTTCGGCCTCGAGATCGGCCGAATACACCAGGTCGGCCCTGACGTCGCGGTAGCCCTGGTAGGCCGACGGCAGCGCGGCCCTGTGCGGCGCGGCGTCGACAAAGCCCTTCTCGTTGACGAGGTCGGGGACGACCAGTAGGTGGCTGGCGCAGGGGAAGTAGCCGTAGACCCGCATACCCTGCGCGAGGTCGGGATGCCGCGACTCCTCGACATGGGCGTAGCCCCACACGTTCAGCTTCCCCCAATCCGGATCCGACGCTCGGAAGAAACCCCAGTAGTTCATCGCCTCTCCGAACACGGCGTAGGTGATGTTGTTCGATGTCAGCCCAAAGGATTCGATCCGGAGAAGCGCCTGACCGTCCTCCGGCGACGGCGGGTCGCCATGGAGGAAGCGGCTCTTGTGTAGGTCCTTGCGGTTCAGCTCGAAGTCCACGCGCCCAGCCTATGCGCGCTTGAGGGTCACTCGTCCTGCGCATGCCGGGCGAGAAATTCCACGACCGCCCCTGCGAAGTGGTCGTTGCGATCGCCTGCGACCATATGCCCCGCGCCGCCGACGTCGACGAAGTCAATGTCCGGGAAGCGGGCGATGAACTCGTCGGCCTTCTCCTTCGTGACGAGATCGCTCATCTGGCCTCGGACCAGAAGCATGGGCACGCCGTTGCGAATAATCGCTTCGACCGCCGCGTGCATGCGATCGACCTCCGTCACCTCGATGGGAGGAAGCGCCGACGTGCCGTCGATGAACTTCGGGTCCCAATGCCAATACCAGCGACCGTCGCGGAGGCGCAGGTTCGGCCGAAGTCCGTCAAGGTCCGTGGGTCGGCCCCGGTTGGGGTTGTATTCCTGGATTGCGTCGGCCACCTCGTCTAATGAGGCGAAACCCGACGTCATGCGGTCATTCATGAAGCTGTGTATCCGTGTCGCCCCAGATTGATTCATGTCGGGCACGATGTCCACCAAAACGACAGCGCGAACGCTGCTCGGCGAAAGCTCTCCCGCGAGAAGCATTGCGGTGAATCCACCAAGCGAGGCACCGACCAGGACAGGTCGCGGCGGAAGCTCGCGGAGGACTTCCAGTACGTCCCCCGCGAAGGTGGTGACGCGATAATCGCCGTCATTTGACCAGTCGGACTCGCCATGGCCGCGAAAGTCGACCGTGACCGCTTGCCATCCACGCTCGGCGACCGCCGCCGCCGCTCGTCCCCAAGAGCGGCGGGTCTGGCCGCCGCCGTGTAGGAACACGACGGCTGGGGCAAGTGGATCGCCGAGGCGGTCAGCGACGATGCGAACGCCGTCAACGCCATGGGTGCTGAACGAGTCGGGTGACGTAGTCACGGAGTCCTCCGCCTGAGTTTCACCGGTGGTGACTATTAGTCATAGCAGGGTGAACGTGCCTAGCGCCAGGTCTGTTGCTTCGATCCGGTGCTCTATTGGCCATGATTGCTTGCAAACGAGCGCTTTTCGATTTCTGACTTCGCGTCGCGGCAACTGCCTGCCTGATTGACACCGTGATCCACATCATTGTCTACTAGTCACTACTCCTGAAGTGCGATTCGAGGTGCGAATCTGTGAACAAAGATGACTTGATCCTGATCAGCGTCGACGACCACATCGCAGAGCCCGCGGACATGTTCGACGCCCACGTGCCTGCGAAGTACAAGGAGATGGCACCGCGCGTGGTGTTGGAACCCGACGGCATCCAGCAGTGGTACTACGGCGAGCTCCGTGGGCGGAACATGGGGCTCAACGCCGTGGCAGGCAAGCCGCGCGAGATGTACAACGTCGACGCGTCGCGCTATGACGAGATGCGGCCGGGCTGTTTCAACGTCGACGAGCGGGTGCGGGACATGAACGCGGGCGGGCAGCTCGCGGGACTGAATTTTCCCAATTTCACCGGCTTTTCGGGCCAGGTCCTCAATCAGGGTCCAGACCGTGAGACGAATCTGGTCATGATCAAGGCCTACAACGACTGGCATGTCGACGAATGGTGCGCCGCTTATCCGGGCCGGTTCATCCCGTGCGGCATCCTGCCACTGTTCGACGTCGCCGAGGCGGCGAAGGAGATCAAGCGACTCGCCGACAAGGGCTGCCACGCGGTGACGTTCTCCGAGAACCCCGAGGCGCTCGATATGCCGAGCATTCACACCAAGCACTGGTACCCGATGTTCGAGGCGGCGTGCGAGAACAGGACGGTGTTGTGCACCCATGTCGGCTCGTCGTCGAGGTCGCCGATGATGTCGCTGGACGCGCCCCCGAGCGTGGCGATGACCGCTTCGTCGATGATGAGCATGTTCACGTTCGTCGAGCTGCTGTGGGCCGAGTTCTACGTCGATTTCCCCGAAATCAAGTTCTCGCTCACCGAGGGCGATGTGGGCTGGATCCCGTACTTCCTCTGGCGTGCGGAACACGTGTACAACCGCCACTCCGGGTGGACGAACGCGAGGTTCCCCGACGGATACAGCGGTCCCTCCGACGTTTTCAAGCGGCACTTCTACACCTGCTTTATCAGCGACAAGGTCGGCGTGAAGAACATGGACTGGTTCAACGAGGACATGCTCTGCTGGGAGTCGGACTTTCCGCACTCCGACAGCAACTGGCCGTTCGCGCCCGAAGACGTCATGGAGACGATGGGTCACCTCGACGACGCGGTGATCAACAAGATCACGCATGAGAACGCGATGGCGGCCTACTCGTTCGATCCGTTCACCTACATCCCGAAAGACCATGCGCGCGCTGGATATCTGCGTTCGCAGGCGACCGACGTCGACGTGGTAACGCATGTGGGGCACAAGGCCAGTCAGCGGGACCGTGACGCGTGGACCCGCATGACGACGTTCGCGCGAGAGAGACAGGCCGCGGCGCTCACCGTCGAGGCCATCGGGATCGCCGACCGTGCGACAAGCCTTGGCAACTGAGCAGGGTCGAACGCGTGGCTGACGGCGGGGAGGCCATCGCGCCGTTCGCCGGCTGGCGGGTCATCGAATCGTCGAGCGGCATCGCCGCGTCCTACTGCGGCAAGATGTTCGCCGACGCAGGGGCTGAAGTCGTCAAAATCGAGCCACCGCAAGGTGATCCGATGCGAACGTGGTCTGCGGGTGGTGCTGCAGGTGCGCTGTTCGGCTACCTTGCCGCCGACAAGAGGTCGGTGCTGCGCGGCGACGAAGGGGTTTCGGCGCTGATCGCATGCGCCGACCTGGTAATCACCGATCTGACGGAGGGCTGGTCCCTCGAGGACCTCGCGGCGCGCGTCGGGCAGTCGGCGGTGGTTGCGGTGATAACGCCGTTCGGTACGACCGGACCCTACGTCGACGAGCAGGTCGTCGCCAACGAGTTCATTCTCCAGGCGCTGTGCGGCTCGATCGCGGGCCGCGGCTGGCCCGACTCGGAACCGTTGCAGGCCGGAGGGCGCATCGGCGAGTGGCTGGCAGGGACATTCGCTGCGGTGGCGTCCGCGGCCGCCGTCCGGCACTCCCGCAACCGCGGTGTCGGCGCGATGATCGATGTGTCGATCTTTGAGTCGATGGTCGTCGTGATGGGCAGTCTTTCTGCGATGTCGGCGAGCGTGCTGGGGGACGACGCACTCCTGACCCAGCGCAGTCTGGAGCTGCCGTCGATCGTGCCGACCGCCGACGGGATGATCGGCTTCTGCACCATCACCGCGCAACAGTTTCAAGACTTCCTCGTGCTGATCGACCGGCCGGACCTCCTCGACGACGACGATCTGGCGTCGATGCCCGGACGTGTGCGTCGTCGCAACGAGTTCCTGGCGATGGTCCAGCGCTGGACGGAAACCCGCACCACGGACGAGATCATGGACCTCGCCGTGGCATTGCGAATCCCCGTGGCGCCCATCGGCACACCCGATTCGGTGATGAGGGTCGACCACTTCGTCGAGCGTGGCGTCTTCGTCGAATCCACGCGCGGAGTGTCCCAGCCGCGCGTGCCCTACCGAAGCGCGGCGGTAGCCACCCGCGCGCCGGGTTCGCCGCCGGATGTGGGCGAGGACACCGGACGCATGCACTGGCCGCTGCGCAGCGAGCCGCAACACGGGCGATCGGACGCCCTTCCGCTGGCCGGAATCAGGGTGGCCGATTTCACCGCCTTCTGGGCAGGCCCGGTCGCCACGCAGATGCTGGGAACTTTGGGTGCCGACGTCATCAAGGTCGAAGGTGTCCGCAGGCCCGATGGCATGCGCTTCGCCGGTGGCAAGCCGCCCACGTGGGAACAGTGGTGGGAATGGGGCCCGGTCTTCCTGTGCAGCAACACGAATAAGCGTGGCATCAGTGTCGAGCTCAGTCAGCCGCGAGGCCGCGCACTCGCGCTCGACCTCATCGCCAGAAGCGATGTCGTCGTCGAGAACTTCTCGCCGCGTGTCATGGCCAACTTCGATCTCGAATGGGAAGCGGTCCATGCGGCCAACCCGCGGGCGATCATGGTCCGAATGCCCGCGTTCGGGTTGGACGGACCATGGCGCGACCGCGTCGGCTTCGCGCAGACCATGGAGCAAGCCACCGGAATGGCTTGGATCACAGGGCATCCCGACGGTCCGCCGATCATTCCGCGGGGCGCCTGCGATCCCGTTGCTGGATTGCATGCGGCATTCGCAGCCATCGCGGCCATCGTGGTGCGTGACCGGACCGATGCGGGCATGCAGGTCGAGTCGGCGATGGTGGAGTCGGTGTTGAACGTGGCAGCCGAGATGGTTCTGGAATACTCGCAGAACGGCATCGAGTTGCAGCGGGCCGGAAACCGTGGGCCGGGCGCCAGCCCGCAGGGCGTGTACCGGTGTCGCGGAGACGACATTTGGGTGGCCGTCGCTCTGCTGGACGACGCGGCGTGGCCTGCCCTTGCCACCTTGATCGGTCGACCGGAACTCGGCCGCGAACCCGCGTTGATGACGCAGTCCGGCAGGCGGTCTCAAGCCGACCAGATCGACAAGCTACTCAGCGACTGGACCGCCCAGCGGACGGTCTCCGAGGCAGTGCGGGCCCTCCGTGACCAGGGCGTAGCGGCGTCGGCAGTTGTGGCCCCGCCCGCACTGCTCGACGACGAACACCTGCTCGCCCGCGGATTCTGGGAGACCATCGACCACCCCGTCGTCGGCTCCTACCGTTGCACCGGAATGCCTTTCACTTTCGCAGGCAGACCCCGCCGCTGGGCTCGAACGCCGCCTCCTGTGTACGGCCAACACACCGTGGAGGTTCTGACGGACCTGCTGGGGCTGACCGAGGACGAACTAGCCGATCTGCGGGCAGCAGGGGCGATCAGCGACCGACCGGCAGGCTTGTGAGATGGCCGTCACCCTCTGCATTCCGCCACGCGCAGGCGAGTTGTGCGCGCCGGTCCGCTTCCTGTTGCGGACCGATTCGGTGGTGATGGAACTGACTGCGCGGCACAGGATCACCGGTGTCGAGTGGGATGACACCGAGGGTGCTGTCGCGATGACGGTCGAGATCACCGACCCCGAAACCGCGCGACCGGTCGACGTCCGCATCGATGTCGTTGCCGTGAGTTCATCTCCGGCCGATCCGCGGAGCCAGATGATCGGCACCATTGTCCGCGACGGCCAGAACTATGACGTTGTCGGCACCTATCTCGGCGTCGTCGCCGACGAAAACTGAAGCCCTGCAGGATCGGAGACCAATTGAGTCCACGGAAGCGCACCGCCGCCATCGTCGGTGTCTGCAATACGCGACAGGGCCGACGGCTCGACGGTGAGACCTCGCGGAGCCTCGCCCTCGAAGCGGTGCGGGGTGCGCTGGACGACGCGGGAATCGAGTTGGATGCCGTCGACGGCATCACCTCGGGTGAGCTGTCCACGACCTTGATCTACGACCTGCGGCTCGGCCCTGCCTGGCAGGGTTTCGGTTTCGGGCTTGGCATGATCACCGAAGCCGCGGCGGCGATCGAGAACGGAATGGCTGAGGCGGTCGTCCTGGTCGCCGCCCAAGCCGGTGCGTACCGCGACCACGAAGCGACGGCTCCTTGGACACGTCCCGAGAACGAGTTCGTCGCGTCATGGGGCATGTTCACCGCCGCGGAGTTCGCACTGATCGCGCGCAGGCATATGCACGTGTACGGCACGACTCGCGAACAGCTGTCCATCGTCGCGGCGACCATTCGCAACAATGGGTCGCGCAATCCCGAAGCCGTTTACTACCAACGTGGTCCATTCGTGCCGGATGACATCACCGCATCCCGGCCCATCGCCGACCCGTTCCATCTGCTCGACTGCGCCACCACCACAGAGGGCGGATGCGCGTTGGTGGTGGCCAACGTGGAGAAGTTCGACGTCGCCCGGCCGCCGGTTTATGTGCTGGGCAGCGGGTTTGATTTCTACGGACCGTCCTATCAGCACCCACCGGCCTGGGACCTGACCGGACGTTCCGGGACTGACCCCAATGGCGTCGTCGGACGACGCGCTGCCGACCTCGCATTCGCCCACGCGGGCCTCGGCCGTGACCAGGTGGACGTGCTCGAACTCTACGACCCCTTCTCCTTCGAGATCATCAGGCAACTCGAGGCTTTCCGCTTCTGCCCGGACGGCGAGGGCGGCCCCTTCGTCGCCGACGGGCATATCGCGATCGACGGCAGCCACCCCGTCACGACCGACGGCGGAACCATGTCGTTCAGCCACGCGGGCACGAACCCGCAGATGATGCAGCGCGCGATTCGCGCAGTTCAGCAGATCCGAGGGGACGCAGGACCGTTGCAGGTTCCCGACGCCCATATCGCCTTGTGCAGCAATGGCGGAGCAGGCGCGATGTTCACCACCGTGGCACTACTTGGAGACGAGCCGAGATGACGTCAGAACACATCCTGCAACCCCAAACCGGTGGTCTGCCACACGCCGAGAGCCCGATCAGTGCACCGTTCTGGGAAGGATGTGCGAAACACGAACTGCGCTACCAGCGTTGCGCGGATTGCGGACAGGCCAATTTCCCGCCGTCCGAACACTGCCGGTTCTGTCTGTCGTTTCG
>JAVXWV010000373.1:0-2637 GCA_032230775.1 Mycobacterium sp.
TGCGCTGGTTCCGCTTCACCTGACGCGTCGGGCGTCCGGCTTCCGCGAGATCGACGTTTTGGCGGGTTTCACTCGCATTCTTGCGCCCAGACGTGAGTTTCGGCGATAGTCACCCGCTACTACGTACCGTAGTTGCGGTCCTCTACGATCAAGGCCGTGCCCGTCGGTCGATTCTTCCTGCGACTGGTCGACCTGCTGCCCATGCCGAGCCTGCGGGTTCAGCGCATCATCGCCGCGGCCGTCATCCTGACCCAGGGCGGCATCGCGGTCACCGGTGCGATCGTCCGCGTCACCGCATCTGGCCTCGGTTGTCCGACGTGGCCGCAATGCTTCCCCGGCAGCTTCACCCCCGTCCCACACGCCGAAGTGGCCGTCGTGCACCAGGTGGTCGAGTTCGGCAACCGGATGATCACCTTCCTGGTGGTACTGACGGCCGTGCTGGCGGTGCTGGCCGTCACCCGCGCCCGCCGTCGCCGCGAGGTGTTGATCTACGCCTGGCTGATGCCGGCGTCGACGGTGGCGCAAGCCGTGATCGGCGGCATCACCGTACTCACCGGCCTGCTCTGGTGGACAGTCGCCATTCACCTGGTGGCCTCGATGACCATGGTCTGGCTGGCGGTGCTGCTGTACGTCAAGATCGGTGAACCCGATGAAGACACAGCCGGGGTTTCCTCAGAATCCGTTCCAAAACCGTTGCGCCAGTTGACCGCATTGACCGCCGTCGTGCTCGCGGCCCAATTAGTGACCGGCACGTTGGTGACTGGCGCCGGGCCGCACGCGGGCGACAAGAGCATCACCCAGCCGGTGCCGCGGCTGCAGATCGAGATCACCACCCTGGTGCACCTGCACTCTTCTGTGCTGGTGGCGTATCTGGCGCTGCTGGTCGGCCTCGGCTTCGGGCTGCTCGCCGTGCACGCCCCCCGGCCGGTCCTCGTCCGGCTCGGCGTCCTGCTGGTGTTGGTGTGCGCACAGGGCCTCGTCGGCACGGTCCAGTTCTTCACCGGAGTGCCTGCCGCGCTGGTGGCCGTCCATGTGCTCGGCGCCGCCGCGTGCACCGCCGCCACCGCAGCGCTATGGGCGTCGATGCGAGAGCGGTCCAAGCCCGAGCCGGTCAAGGGCTGACTCGACGCCCAGCGCGAACTCCCGCTGCTGCCGGGTCCTCGTGGTCGCATCAAGTTGTCGCCAGCCCAGCGACGGTTCCACCAGCTCCAGCTCCAGCAGCTGTGGGTCCGACGGGCCGCCGATCACGTCGACGCGGGCGTATAGGAGCTCGGTCACATCCATGCCGAGATGCTTGGCCGCGGCGGCCAGCGCCGCGTGGCCGACGTCCCACAGCTCGAAGTCCGGCTCTGCGGGCGTCAGCGATTCCTCCGCGTAGGTGCCGGAGTCGTCGAACACCGGCGCCCTTCCCGGAGGTGGCAGGATCGGCCCCTTGGTGAACGCGTGCGACTGTCGGCCACCGACGAACACCAGCGCGGTTTCGCCGTCCTCCACCCGCAGGTCATACGGCTGCACCAGAACGGTCCTGCCGTCTGCGTGCAGCTCAGCCGCGTGGCCGCGCGCTGCGTCGGGGTCGACAAACCGTTGTGCACCTACGGATCCCGCGCCGACGGCGGGCTTGACCACCACCTCGCCTGCAGGCAGGCGCACCCGCTCGCCGGGCGCGAAGAACCGGCTGGGCAGGGTGGGGACACCGGCCTTGGCCAGGTCGGCCAGATACCGCTTGTCGGTGTTCCACGCCACCACCTTCGGCGCGTTGAGCAGATTCGGCACGCGCCGAGTCCACGTCAGGAACTCGTCGAGCCGGTCGATGTAGTCCCATGTCGCACGAAGGATGACCAGATCGGCGTCGGCGGTCTCCTTGTCGTCCCAGGACAGCCAGCGGGCCTGCAGCCCACGCGAGCGAAGCGCCGCCACCAGCCCGCCGTCGTCACCGTCGCCTTCGGACAGTGCTGGGCAACCCGCAAGCACGATGCGCGGATGGAAGACGTCGGGCCTGGCTAGTTTTGCCACCTTGGCAGGATAGGACGCATGAAGGCTATTGAAGTCGCCGAGACCGGCGGACCAGAAGTTCTGACCCACGTCGACAAGGAGCAGCCCTCCCCTGGCCCCGGTGAGGTGCTGATCAAGGCCGAGGCGATCGGCGTGAACTTCATCGACACGTATTTCCGCTCGGGGCAGTACCCGCGCGAGGTGCCGTTCGTACTGGGCACCGAGGTCTGTGGCACGGTCGAGGCGGTCGGCGATGACGTCGCGGCACTCAGCATCGGCGATCGGGTTGTCACCGCACAGGCGGACGGGGCCTACGCCGAATATTGCGTCGCTCCAGCCGATTTAGTCGCCTACGTGCCCGAGGGCGTCAGCCCCGACGCCGCGGCCGCATCGTTGCTCAAGGGGATGACCGCGCACTACCTGATCACCTCGACGTACCCGGTCCAGCAGGGCGACACCGTGCTGGTGCACGCAGGCGCGGGCGGCGTCGGCCTCATTCTGACTCAGTGGGCCGCAAGCCGGGCGGTCAGCGTGATCACCACGGTGTCCACACCCGAGAAGGCCGAGCTGTCTCGCAAGGCAGGCGCCGTCGAGGTGCTCGACTATCCCGACGACCCCGCGGAGTTCGGCGCCAAGATCAAGGAG
>JAVXWV010000381.1:0-3496 GCA_032230775.1 Mycobacterium sp.
CGAGAGGAACACATCGTGCTTGGCGTCCACGATCGGCACGATCGTTGAGCGGTTGCCGATACAGCCGGCCCAGCGCGCGATCTGCTTGACGTCGAGCACCGCGTCGCCCCGCTGGATCTCGTCGATCTTTGCGGGGTCGGTGACCTCCCGCACGCTGCGGTCCGAGCGCAGGATCAGGTTGGGCACACCGACATCCAGCCCGCGGTGCAGCTTGACTTGCGCGCGGCGGATGGCGTGCAACCAGCCGAACGTGACGGGAAAGCCGCCGATGGGCTTCCACTTGAGGTCGTAGTCGAACTCGCCGCCGTACGCCTTGTGCAGGGTGGCGCCGTATCCCCCCTCTGTCTCTGCCGCCGGCCGGATCACCCGCTTCTTGCGGATGCGCGAGAGCGCGCCGATGGCCGCGCTCGCGGGGGCGGTACGCAGGATGGCAGGCCCCTGCAGATCCAGCCACGGGCTGTTGAGCACCAAGCCGGTGATGCGACGTCTGGCGATGTCACCGCGGCGCCGCATTCGGTCCAGCCACAGCGGGACGATCAGTCCGCCGGTGGAGTGCCCGTAGATGAGAACGTCGGCTCTCGGAGCCGCTCCGGCGGCGACATCAGACCCAGCGTCGGCTTCCATCAAATCCAGTGCCCGCTCGAGTTCGGTGTCGTAGCGCCCGACGTCGGTGGTGAAGTGCGGCGTCTGCCCCTCGCGCCATGACCTCCCGCACTTGTTCTTGTCCAACGCGTAGACGGCGAAGCCGCGGCCTGCGAAGTAGTCGGCCAGTTCGGTGTGGAAGAAGTAGTCGGTGAATCCGTGCACAAGCAGGACGGCACGGGTGGGGCCTGGGGGACCCCCATCGCGGCGCACCAGTGTGGCGAAGAGGTCACCTTCGCCGTCGGGATCCGGGCCAAGGCCGAACGTCTGCTGCGAGTAGCCAGGCAGCACATCGGGCTCCCATCCAGGCACGACAGCTACCCTAGCCGCGCTTCGCCGCCGACCTGAACCCATCGGGACAGACCACGGCGGATACCCTGAACAGCGGTAAGCCGTGACATGCGGACCGAGACCGCGAAGGACCAACGATTCGGTGTCTGACCCGAAGGCCACACAGACGGACGTCGTTCTGGTGGGCGCGGGAATCATGAGTGCCACGCTGGGCGCGCTCTTGCGGCTGGTAGAGCCGAATTGGACGATCACCCTGATCGAGCGCCTTGACGGCGCGGCCGCCGAGAGCAGCGGCCCTTGGCACAACGCAGGCACCGGTCACGCAGGGCTTTGCGAGCTGAACTACACCCCGCAGCGGCCCGACGGCTCGATCGACATCAGCAAGGCGATCCAGGTCAACGAGCAGTTTCAGGTGACGCGCCAGTTTTGGGCCTACGCGGTCTCCAACGGGCTGCTGTCCGATGTGCGCAGTTTCCTCAACCCGATCCCGCACGTCAGCTTCGTCAAGGGCGAGGCCAACATCGACTACTTGAAACGCCGCCACGACGCGTTGGTCGGCAACCCGCTGTTCGCATCCATGGAGTTCATCGCCGATGACGACGAGTTCGCGCGGCGGTTGCCATTGATGGCGTCCGGACGTAGCCATTCGGATCCGATCGCGCTGGCCTGGGCCCAGCACGGGACCGACTTGGACTTCGGGGTACTGACGCGACAGCTCATCGGCTACACCGCGCAGCACGGAATGACCACGCTGTTCGGTCACGAGGTGCGAGACCTGCGCAAGGAGTCCGACGGCAGCTGGACCGTGACGATGGTCAACCGGCGTACCGAGGAAAAGCGAAAGGTGAACGCGAAGTTCGTGTTCATCGGGGCAGGCGGTGGCGCGGTGCCGCTGCTGCAGAAGTCCGGGATCCGCGAGGCCAAGGGTTTCGGCGGTTTCCCGGTCGGCGGCGCATTCCTGCGCGCCGGTCGGCCCGCCCTGACCGCGGCGCACCAGGCCAAGGTGTACAGCCTGCCGTCTGCGGGCGCTCCTCCCATGGCTGGGACGCATCTGGACAACCGGGTGATCAACGGCAAGCCGTGGCTGGTGTTCGGACCGTTCGGGCACTGGTCACCGAAGTTCTTGAAGCAGGGCAAGATCACCGATCTGCCGCGGTCGGTGAGGCCGAACAACCTGGTGCCGATGGTCACCGTCGGGCTCACGCAGGGCCCTCTGCTGCGTTACCTGATCGGCCAGCTGCTGCAGTCGGAGGGGGGTCGGGTGCAGGCGCTGCGTGAATTCGCCCCCAGCTCAGTCGATTCCGATTGGGAACTCGACATTGCAGGGCAGCGGGTGCAAGTGATTCGACGGGCCAAGGGCAAGGGCGGTGTGCTGGACTTCGGCACGACGGTCCTGACGGCTGCCGATGGCACGATCGCCGGGCTGCTTGGCGCCTCGCCCGGAGCGTCGACGGCGGTGCCTGCGATGCTGGACACGATGGAGCGGTGCTTTGGTGACCGCTACAAGTCCTGGTCACCCAAGCTCAAGGAGATCGTGCCGTCACTGGGCACCGAGCTGTCCGGCGACCCAGCACTATTCGAGGAGGTGTGGTCGTGGGGCACCAAGGTACTCAAGCTCGACCGGCCCGCCAGTGGCGTGCCAGCACAGGCGACGATCGGTTGACGGTGGTTGCGGAATGACGGTCGCACTGCGCCGCAGCTGGGCCAAGGACCTGGACGCCAGGACGCTCTACGAGCTGCTGAAGCTGCGCGTCGAGGTGTTCGTCGTCGAACAGGCCACCCCCTATCCCGAATTGGACGGGCGTGACCTGCTCGCCGAAACCCGCCACTTCTGGCTCGAAGGGCCTGGCAGCGAAGTGATTTGCACGCTGCGACTGATGGAAGAACACCCCGGCGGCGAGAAAGCCTTCCGAATCGGCCGTGTCTGCACCAAACGCAGCGCCCGCGGCCACGGCCACACCACCCGGCTGCTGCAGGCCGCTCTGGCCGAGGTCGGCGACTACCCGTGCCACATCAACGCGCAGACCTACCTGCAGGACATGTACGGCCATCACGGATTCGTCCGCGACGGCGAGGAGTTCCTCGACGACGGCATCCCGCATGTGCCGATGGTGAAGCCGGGTTCGCCTGCCGAAACCGGGCAGTCGTGAACCCCATTTACCCGTTCAGCGCGATCGTCGGCCACGACCGCCTGCGGCTGGCGCTTGTGTTGTGCGCGGTGCGGCCCGAGATCGGCGGCGTGTTGATCCGCGGCGAAAAGGGCACAGCGAAGTCGACGGCCGTGCGGGGGCTGGCGCACGTATTGGCGGCAGTTGACGGTGCTTCGCTCGTCGAGCTGCCGATCGGCGCGACAGAGGACAGGGTGGTCGGGTCGCTTGATCTGCAGAAGGTGCTACGCGACGGCGAACACGCGTTCTCGCCGGGCCTGCTGGCCCGCGCACACGGTGGCGTGCACTACGTGGACGAGGTCAACCTGCTACACGACCATCTGGTCGATGTGATCCGGGACGCGGCCGCGATGGGCCGTGTCCACGTCGAGCGCGACGGCGTCTCGCACAGTCAC
>JAVXWV010000435.1:0-5046 GCA_032230775.1 Mycobacterium sp.
GGCCGACCGCAGACTGTGCGCATACCAGCCGTCTCGTAGCTGTCCTTGACGGTGATGGGCAGGCCGTGAAGCGGGCCGAGATCGTCTCCGCGTGAGCGTGCGGCATCGGCCTCTGTCGCCGCGCGCCGCGCAGCGTCGGAGTCGACGGTGACGATCGCGTTCAGCGAAGGGTTATGCGTGCTGATGCGCGACAGATACAGCTCGACCAATTCGGCACTGGACGCGTCCTTGGCGCCTAGTGCCGCAAGTTGTTCAGTCGCCGGTAGCCAAGCGAAATCGTCTGGTGCCAAGGAGGACACAGGTATCTCTTTCTACTGGTGGAGAGGGCCAGTGATCATGGAGTATACCGATCAGTCTACTGGCTAGATGGCGACCGTAGTACACCGACTGGTATAGTGCAAGCCATGCGAGTACGGGAGCGGCTCACCGCAGCCACGGCGACACTGATGCAAAGACAGGGTGTGGCCGGCACTGGCATTGCGGAGATCTTGTCCACCAGCGGTGTGACGCGCCGATCGATCTATCTGAACTTTCCTGGCGGCAAGGCCGAACTGGTCGCCGCGGCGACGCGGTCAGCGGGCGATGAGCTGACAGCGCTGTTGCAGGACTGTATCGAGCAGCGGGATCCGATCGCGGCGTTCACTCGTGTGTGGAGCGAGATGCTGATCAGCACGGACTACGAGGGTGGCTGCCCCATCGTGGCGGCCGCATTCAGTCGCGCTGAGGCCCCCGAGGCCGCCAGCACCGCCGCCGATGTTTTCGCCGAGTGGGAACAGCTGCTAGCGGACAGGCTCCGTGAAGACGGCATCAATCGCGCTGCGGCCCAATCGTTGTCGACGACAGTCGTCGCCGCCCTCGAAGGGGCAGTCATACTTTCCCGCGCCGCGCGGTCGACCAAGCCGCTGACGCAGGTCGCCCGTCACCTCAACGAACTGATCTCCCAGCACCGCCCCAGCTGACTAGCCCACCGCTTGGTCGATGAGCGTCGTCGCCGCCTTACGTGCGTGTGTCCAGGGA
This sequence comes from Mycobacterium sp., assembly GCA_032230775.1. Taxonomy (GTDB): domain Bacteria; phylum Actinomycetota; class Actinomycetes; order Mycobacteriales; family Mycobacteriaceae; genus Mycobacterium. The sequence goes on from JAVXWV010000435.1 coordinate 1,018, forward strand.
GCGGGGTCATCGAGCGAGGTCGACAACGCGGCAGCACCTTCGTAGAGAAGACCGAGTTGGTTGCCAAGCAGTGTGGGGTTGGCCGCTCCGGCCTGCCGGGCCAGCTTGATCAGGCCCTTGATGTAAGCGCGCTTGTGTTCGTGGACGATGTCTTGAATTTCCGGCATAAGCTCGGACGCCTCCACGGCGGCATTGTGGAAGGGGCAGCCGCGCATCTGCCCGTCCGGTGAAGGAGTTTCGAACAGGGCGAGTATGCGCTCGCGGGGTGTGCGGTTGGCGGCGTCTGGGCCAGGACGGATGGGGTCGCCGACGCCTTGCTGAATGCAACGCAGGTACTCTTCGACCACGGCGGCTTTACTCGGGAAGTGTTGATAGAGAGTACGTTTGGATACCGACGCTTCGCTGGCGAGTCGCTCGACACCGGTGGCGTTGATGCCCTCGCGGTAGAACAGGTCGGTGGCCGTATTGAGGATGCGCTGTCGGGCGCCGCGGCCGCCACGGCCATCGGTGGAGCGTGCCTCACGTTGGGGGGTCATAGCCGAAGCATACCGATGGGTTTACATCGCTCGCGAAGGCGTGTAGCGTCGGCCGGAAGAAGTACACCGATCGGTATACAAGGAGCGAACGTGAGTCAGCAAAGTAGCGGCAGCCGGCGAAGATTGCAGTGGACGCTCGGGGTACTCGCGGCGATACCCGTGGCGAGCGCACTGGGTGAGATTGTTCGGGGCCCGCAGGGGGTGCCAGGCGGCTCACCCGATGTGACACCGACCGTGGACAGTGCTCTCCGATACGCCAACGTATTCAAATTCGCTGTGGGGCCTGTTATCTGGTCTCAACTTGGCCGTGTTGAGCAGTCACCGGCCTTGTCTTCTGCGGCCGCAACCATCGCCATTGGCGGCCTGGCGCGGCTGCGGTCATGGCAACAGCGCGGGCGACCGCACCCCGTCACGGTGGCAGCAATCGCTCTCGAGGCCGTCGGGGGCCCGATCCTCCTTGCATGGCAGAGGCGCGTTTCTTCGAGGGCGGTCTGATTATGCCTTCTGTATTGGTTACCGGCGCAGGCAGAGGAATCGGTCTCGCGATCACCGAACACATGAGCGGACACGGTTGGGACGTGTATGCCACCGCTCGATCCGAGGCCGCCCTCGACAGCCTCGACCGCATGCCCGATGTGCACGCGATCCCGCTGGACATCACCGACAGGTCCGCGATTGCAGCGCTTCCCGATTGGCTTCCCGCCAAGCTGAACGGCGTCGTCAACAACGCTGGCATCATCGTCAACGGGCCGGTCGAGGGTTTATCGCTCGATGATCTGACGCAGCAGCTCGACGTCAATGTCATCTCGCAGATCGCGGTGACGCAGGCGGTGCTGCCGAAAATCCGTAACGCCCGGGGGCGGGTCGTATTCATGTCGTCGGTCAGTGGATTGTTCACCACACCGGGCACCGGCGCCTACAACGCATCGAAGTACGCGATCGAATCCTTGGCCGATGCACTCCGTATGGAGTTGCGTCCGTGGCGCATTCCCGTGTCACTCATCGAGCCAGGGCCGATCCGTACCGATATGTGGGGAGGCGCGCTCGACGACTACGACCTCATGACCAAGCAACTCAGTGACGAGCATCGCCGGCTGTATGCGTCGCACCTCGCTGGGAGTCGGAAGTTGATGGGACGTCTGCAAAAACTTGCTGCCGATCCCAAGAGGGTCACGAAGGCCGTCGATCACGCACTGACATCGAGGCGTCCTAAGCGTCGCTACCTGCTGGATATTGTCAGTCGCGCCCAGAAAACCGTCGTTGCAATCACGCCGACCGCGGTCAACGACGCGGTTCTGGCAGCGGCAACCACATCGAAATGAGGCCTCTCCTGTCTCTCGGTGAGCGACGTCATATTTCTAAGTATACCGATCAGTGTACCAACCTGCTACTGTCGCACTAGAAAGTACACCAATCGGTGTATAACAGGAGGAAGTCATGGCCAGCAAGCGATCAACTCGGCACGATCCCGCAAGTCATCTGCGCGCAGCGAGCGCCCGTTGGGGCGGCACGTTGTACAAGAGCGCGCCGACGAAATCCGTTTCCGTGGGCGGGACTCGATTCGTCTACCGGGAGCTGGGGATCGACAGCGGAGTGCCGGTGATCTTCGTCAATCATCTGGCCGGGAACCTCGACAACTGGGACCCCAGGATCGTTGACGGTATAGCGGCCAAGCACCGCGTCATCACCTTCGACAATCGCGGCGTCGGCGGTTCCGAGGGCAAGACACCGGACACAGTTGAGGCAATGGCAAACGACGCCGTGGCGTTCATCCGCGCGCTGGGATTCGACCGGGTTGACCTTCTCGGCTTTTCGCTCGGCGGAATGGTGTCGCAAGTGATCGCGCAGCAGGAGCCAGCGCTGGTGCGCAAGATCATCCTCGCGGGTACCGGACCTGCCGGAGGCGAAGGCATCGTCGACGTGACGAAACTGACGTACCTTGACACGTTCCACGCGTACGCCACCTTCAAGGATCCCAAGGAACTTCTCTTCTTCACCAGGACGGCCCACGGCAAGTCGGAGGCGCGCGCATTTATCAAGCGGTTGAAGGAGCGCACGATCGATCGGGATAAGGCGATGGCGATCGGAGCATTCCGCACGCAGCTCAAGGCGATTCACGCCTTTGGCCTCGAAAAGCCGGCCGACCTGTCACTCATCCAACAGCCTGTCCTGGTGGCCAACGGCGATGCCGATCGTATGGTGCCGTCCAGTAACTCCTATGACCTGGCTCAGCGCCTCCCGAATGCGACGCTGCGGATCTATCCGGACGCTGGCCACGGCGGCATCTTCCAGGCCCACGAAAGGTTCGTACCCGAAGCGCTCGCCTTCCTGGGATCGACGACTTCATGACCTCGCTCGCGGATCAGGCAGTGTTGGTCACAGGAGCCAACCGCGGCATGGGCCGCGAATACGCCGCGCAGCTTCTCGACCGTGGAGTGACGAAAGTCTATGCGGCTGCCCGCGATCCACGGACAATCGACGTCCAAGACCCGCGCGTCGTTCCGCTTCAGCTGGATGTCACCGACGCGACGTCCGTGGCCGAAGCGGCTGCGGTTGCATCTGATGTCAGTGTTCTGATCAACAACGCTGGCATCTATCGTGCGACCTCGGTCCTCGATCCGGACACGTCCAAGTTGCGCGAGGAGCTAGAGACGAACCTGTTCGGTCCGCTTGCAATGGCATCCACATTCGCTGATCGGATAGCCGAGAGGTCCGGCGCCATCGTCAATGTCGCGTCTGTCCTCGCGTGGGTACCGGGCGGGGCGAGTTACGGCGTGTCAAAGGCGGCGATGTGGAGCGCCACAGACTCGATGCGCATCGAACTCGCGTCCCGTGGCGTGCAGGTGATGGGCGTTTACGTGGGGCTGGTCGATACCGACATGGCGAAGTTCACCGACTACCCCAAGTCTGACCCCGCCGAGGTGGTCCGTCAGATTCTCGACGGGATCGAGTCCGGTGCCGACGAGGTTCTGGCCGACGAGATGACACGCGTCGTTCGTGCCCGACTGAACAAGCCGATCCGGGAACGCTTGTCATGAAAGCCTTCGCGATCGATCGCTACAAGAGCAAGGACCGCGGCCGCATCGTCGACCTGCCGCAGCCCGAAGTCGGGGACAACGATGTACTCGTCCAGATCCACGCCGCCGGCGTCAACCTCCTCGATGCAAAGCTCGCTGACGGCGAATTCAAGATCTTCTTGCCGTACCGCTTCCCACTTGTTCTCGGCAACGACGTCGCTGGCGTGGTGGTCGGGGTGGGAGCGCGGGTGCGGCGCTTCAAGCCCGGTGACGAGGTCTATGCGCGACCAGACAAGGACCGGATCGGCACCTTTGCGGAATTCATCGCCATGAACGAGGGCGACGTGGCGATCAAGCCCACCCACCTCAGCATGGAAGAAGCCGCTTCCGTCCCTCTGGTCGGCCTGACAGCTTGGCAGGCGCTCGTCGAGATGGCCGAGCTGAAGCAGGGGCAAAAGGTCTTCATCCAGGCGGGT
>JAVXWV010000449.1:0-3863 GCA_032230775.1 Mycobacterium sp.
GGGACAGTGGTGCCACCGCCGTGGTCACGCCGATACCAGTGGCCGCCGCCGCCTTCGTGCCCTGTTCGTCGACCTTCATCACGACCTACCGGTCGGCGGCACAGGCCCGCCCTCGCCGGTGTGTGTCCCGCGAAAAACGCCGAACGCGGCCACGTTGTCGCGTGCCTCGTCGACAGCGAACGACCGCACTTCGGCGGTGCCGTCCGGCAGGATCGTGAGCAGGCCCTTCATCCATTCGGTGTACGCCTCGAGGGTGCTCACATCGGCAAGGGCGTCCGTCTGGGCGGCGAAGGTCGCGCCAGGGTGGCAGTACTGCTCGCACGCATCCCAGCCCTTGCCGCTCTCGCAGGCATCGAAGAACAGTTCGGCGACGTCTCTTATCGAGCTCATCAGCGAATTGTGCGCAGTTTGTTGCGCTCACCGCAGCGAACTGCACAGAAATCACGAGGGGCGGACGATGATCTCGTGGATGTGCGCGTCGGGCGGTGCGTTCACGGCGTCGGCGACCAACTTCGCGACGGTTTCGGGCTGCAGGTATCGCAACGGGTCGTAGTCCGCGCCTTCGTAGGCGACCAGGCCCTCCTGCATCGCCGTCGCGATCCGTCCGGGGTGTACCGAGGTGACCCGAAGCGAAGGCTCGTCGTTGCGCAGCGAATCCGCGAATCCGCGCAACGCGAATTTGCTAGCCGTATACGACGCCAGGCCTGGTGACGCGTTGATACCCGCTCCGGAGTTGATGAACACCACGTGTCCGCCTGCGGCGCGCAGTGCGGGCAGCAACGCGAGTGTGAGGGCAACTGCGCCAACGACATTGACGCTCATCGTGGCCCGCCACTCGTCGACCGTCGACTCAGCGACCCGTCCCGGGTAAGCCACCCCCGCATTGTGGATCAGCACGTCGAGCTCGACGATCGGCTCGACAACCGCCTCGATGTCGTCGACATCCTCGAGATCGATCGGCCACGTGGTGGCGCCGAACTGCTCTGCGACGGCGTCGAGCCGGGCCGACGGCCTGCCCGCGAGGAACAGCGTGTGGGTGGGCGCCAGGGCGGTGGCGATGGCTGATCCGAGCCCACCGGCCGCCCCGGTGATCATCGCGGTCGGCATGTCGCCACTCTATCGACCTGCGAGTAGTGCCCTCGGGTCGCATGATGGACACGATGCCCGATCACAACTTCGCTCCGACACAGCTCGCCGCCCGCGCCGCATACCTGCTGCGCGGTAACGACCTGGGCGTGATGACCACCGCCGCGCCGTTGCTGTACCCGCACATGTGGAGCTGGGACGCGGCCTTCGTGGCGATCGGACTTGCCCCGCTGAGTGTCGAGCGGGCCGTCGTCGAACTGGACACGCTGCTTTCGGCGCAGTGGACCAACGGGATGATCCCGCACATCGTCTTCGCCAACGGCGTCGACGGGTACTTCCCAGGGCCCGCGCGATGGGCGACGTCGGCGCTGGCCGCCCACGCGCCGCGGACCCGGCACACGTCGGGCATCAGCCAGCCGCCGGTGCACGCGATCGCGGTGCAGCGCATCCTCGACCACGCCCGCACCCGGGGCCGCTCTACCCGCGCCGTCGCGGAGGCGTTCCTCGACCGCAGATGGGCCGACCTGGTCCGGTGGCACCGATGGCTCGCCGAGGCACGTGATCAACACGAGCACGGCCGCGTGACGCTCTACCACGGCTGGGAATCTGGGATGGACAACTCGCCGCGATGGGATAGCGCGTACGCCAACGTGATTCCCGGCAATGTGCCGGAGTATGAGCGCGAGGACAACACCATCGTCACCGACGCCAGCCAGCGGCCGAGCGACATCGAATACGACCGGTATCTGTGGCTGCTTGAGGAGATGAAGGCCGCGCGCTACGACGACGAGCTGTTGCCGAAGGTGATGAGCTTCGCCGTCGAGGACGTTTTCGTCTCGGCCATCCTCTCGGTTGCTTGCGATGTCCTCGCCGAGATCGGCGAGGACTACAAGCGCCCCCATGCCGACGTCAAGGAACTGTACGCGTGGGCGGAGCGGTTCCGCGCGGGCGTTGTCCGAACCACCGACGAACGTACTGGCGCTGCAAGGGATTTCGACGTGCGTGCCGACCGCTGGATAGCGACCGAGACCGTCGCGCAGTTCGCTCCGCTGTTGTGCGGCGGACTGCCGCACGACAAGGAACGCGCGCTCCTGAGGCTGCTCGACGGCCCGCGGTTCTGTGGGCATCCGGACATGCGGTATGCGCTTATCCCGTCGACGTCACCGGTGTCGCGGGACTTTCGCTCACGCGAGTACTGGCGCGGACCGGTGTGGCCGGTGATGACGTGGCTGTTCTCCTGGGCATTCGCGCGGCGCGGCTGGGCCGAACGCTCGCTGATGCTCAAACGGGAAGGGCTCAGACAGGCCAGCGACGGGACGTTCGCGGAGTACTACGAACCGTTCACCGGGGAACCGCTCGGCAGCATGCAGCAGTCGTGGACCGCCGCCGCGGTGCTCGATTGGCTCGGTTGAGATTGCCTATTCGGCCAGTCGCCCCAGCGGGACGAGCGCCTTGGTCAGCGTCTCCAGGTCCTCGGGGCTGAGCTTCGAGAGCAGCTTGGCCAATTGCGCCCTGCGCGCGGCCAACGATTCGCGATGCTGCGACAGGCCCTTCGGCGTGATGTCAACGAGCACGGCGCGCAGATCCGACGGATCGCGGGAGCGCTTCACGAGGCCCAGTTTCTCCAGCCGGCGGATTGCCACAGTTGTGGTGGGTGTGCGCACGCGCTCGTGGGCGGCCAGCTCCGTCATCCGGATGGGACCCTGGTCGAGCAGTGTCAGCAGAATCGACAACTGGGCGAGTGTGAGGTCGCCTGCCTCGGACCGGTTGGTGTCGCCGCGGCGCAGCACGGAAAAGACTTTGGAGAGCACACGCTGCAGTTCTCCGGCCAGCTCGCCGACCTGCGACTCGGTCTCCACCATAATTCGCCAGTCTAACCTGTCGGAGGCTGCCACATGCGAAATGCGCGTCAATTAACCTCACAAAACTTGCGATAGGAAGCGACGCAGCCGATCCGTCTCGGCAGCGTCGAAAATTTGCTCCGGTGAGCCCGACTCGACCACCGCGCCGTGATCCATGAACACCACCGCATCCGACGTCGAGCGGGCGAACCCCATCTCGTGCGTGACGACCACCATCGTCATGCCGTCCGAGCCGAGTTCGGCGATGAGCGCGAGGATGCCCTTGACCAACTCCGGATCCAGCGCCGAGGTGGCCTCGTCGAAGAACATCACTTGCGGCGACATCGCCAGCGCCCTGGCGATCGCAACCCGCTGCTGCTGGCCGCCCGACAGCGTGCCGGGGCGCACGTCGGCCTTCTGCCGCAGCCCCACCCGGTCCAACTGCTCCAGCCCCAACTCGCGCGCGTGGTCAGCCGCGAGCCGCTTGAGCTTGCGCGGCGCCAGCGTGATGTTGTCCAGCACGGTGCGGTGCGGGAAAAGGTTGAATTGCTGGAACACCATGCCGATGCGCTGCCGCAGCCGATCGGGGTTGTCGGCAAGCACCGACCGCCCGTCGAGCAGGATGTCTCCGCGATCGGGTTCGTAGAGCCGGTTCAACGTCCGCAGCAGCGTCGACTTTCCGGATCCCGACGGCCCGATCACCGCCGCGGTGGTGCCCGCGGGCACGTCGATGTCGACCCCACGCAGCACGGCGTTCGGGCCGAACGCCAGGTGAATGTCGGTGGCGCTCAACGACACTGGTTCGGCTGCTGGCAACGATGGGCTGGCCATCAGATCATCTCCTGGGAGGTGGACAGCTCGAGCGGGTCGTCCTGCCCGGGTTTGCGCCCGCGCCGCAATCGGTTGTCGATGAAGTTGACGAGATGCGTCAGCGGC
>JAVXWV010000505.1:0-4220 GCA_032230775.1 Mycobacterium sp.
AGTTACCGGCTGCCTAAGACTTCACCGATATAGAGAGCAACCGCTGCGACATTAGCGATAGTTCCCGGATAGTCCATCCGTGTGGGTCCCAATACGCCCATGCCGCCGTACACCTTGCCCGAACTTCCGTAGACGGTGCTTACCACCGACGTGCCTGCCATCTGCTCGGCCTCGGTCTCGTGCCCGATGCGCACCGTGACCTTGCCTGCTTCCTGCTGCACTGCCAGCAGCCGCAGCACCACCACCTGCTCCTCGAGCGCTTCCAGCACCGACCGCAGCGAACCGCCGAAGTCGGCGGTGTTGCGGGTCAGGTTCGCGGTACCGCCCAGCAGGAGTCGTTCCTCGCTGTGCTCGACCAGCGACTCCACCAGAACCGTCGCTGACCGGCCGATGGCATCGCCAAGGCCACCGCTGCCATCGAGATGAGCAGCCAGATCGGACACCGCGACCGACGCGGCGGCCAACGGTTTGCCCTCAAGCGCCTGGCCGAGCCGTTCACGCAGTTGGGCCAGCTGATGCTCGTCGATAGCGTCGCCGAGCTCGACGGTGCGCTGGTCGACCCGCCCGGAGTCGGTGATCACCACCAGCAGCAGCTTGGCCGGCGTGAGCGCCACCACCTCGAGGTGCCGCACGTTTGACGTGGACAGCGTCGGGTACTGGACAACGGCGACCTGGCGGGTCAGCTGCGCCAGCAGACGCACCGCGCGGCGCAGCACGTCGTCGAGGTCGACGCCAGACTCGAGGAACGACAGGATCGCGCGCCGCTCCGATGACGACAGCGGCTTGATGTCATCCAGCCGGTCGACGAATTCGCGATAGCCCTTCTCAGTGGGCACCCGACCCGAGCTGGTGTGCGGTTGGGTGATGTAACCCTCGGCCTCCAGAACCGCCATGTCGTTGCGCACTGTGGCGCTGGAGACGCCGAGATTGTGCCGCTCAACGAGGGTCTTGGAGCCGATCGGCTCCTTGGTGGACACGAAGTCGGCGACGATGGCGCGCAACACCTCAAAGCGACGATCATCTGCACTACCCACGTGTTCACCTCCCCCTCGCGCTCAGTTGGCGCCTATTTTACGGTCATCAACAGCGGCGATACTCCGCGAGAGGCTGTTCGCGTGGCGAAACTGCTGGTTGCCAGTAGCCTTTTGACGTGGCGCCGGGGCCTGGAGGACAGAACCGAGGGGTAGCTGGGCGATGATCTTCAAAGGGGTCCGCGACGGCAGACCGTATCCGGACCATGGCCTGTCTCACCGGCAGTGGGCGCAGATCCCGCCCCGCCAGATCCGCCTTGATGAGTTGGTGACCACGACGACGGTGCTTGCCCTGGACAGGTTGCTGTCGGAGGATTCGACGTTCTACGGCGACCTGTTCCCCCACGCGGTGAAGTGGAAAGGCATCGTCTACCTCGAGGACGGGTTGCACCGCGCGGTGCGGGCGGCGCTGCGCAACCGCGAGGTGCTGCACGCGCGGGTGTTCGACATGGACATGCCGGTCGCGAAGCACGCCTAAAGCGTGTCGACGCGGCCCGCAGGCCGGGTCAGCGGGACGACGGCGCTGAAGATCTGCCACGCCAGAATCGTGTACACGCCAACGGATCTCGTAGGGGTCTCGCCGTTTGAGACTGGCGTTCTGAGTCTCGATGCTTCAAAATATGAAGCATGACAACACCGCGAGTTGGTTCACAGGTACGCGGATCGACCTCGGGGCGCCCGATCATGGTCGCCCTCGACGTGCTGGGTCGCCGCGGCGCGCTGCGTGTGCTGTGGGAACTGCGCGGCGATGACTTGACGTTCCGCGCGCTGCAGGCGGCAGCCGATATGAATCCCGCCTCGCTCAACAAGCGCATCAAGGAGCTTCGAGAGCTGGACATCGTCGACCACTCCGGCGACGGCTATCGCCTGACCAAGCACGGGCGTTCACTGATGGCCGCCTTCGAACCGCTGCAGGCCTGGGCGGAGTCCTGGGCTCGGCAAGTGGACATCTAACAGAGGCGCTTTACTTTTTATAGCGCACGGGTTATGGTCTGCACTGCGACCGCTGCTACAAAAATCATAGCGGTCGGACAACAGCGACAGAAGGAATGAAAGATGCCGTTCGTCAACGTGAAGGTCATCGAGGGAGTGTTCTCCGCGACGCAGAAGCAAGACATCGTGCGGAAGGTGACCGACGCCATGGTCGAGATCGAGGGCGAGAACATGCGTCCCGTCACGTGGGTGGTGGTCGAAGAGGTCGCCAGCGGGGACTGGGGCGTCGGCGGAACGCCGTTGGACACCGCTGACGTCAAGGCTCTCGCCGCAGGTCAACCGGTCGCCTAGGTGTACGCGGCATCGCCGCCGCCGCCCTGCAGAACCGTCGCAGGCACCATCCTGCTCCCGGTAAGCAAGCGCTGCAGTGGATTCCGGCCGGGGCGACCTCACCCCCGGATCTCAATCACCGGCGGGACAGCCATTCGCCGTCAGCATGAGTTGCTCGCAGCGCGGCCACAGCCCAACACCAATCCGTGGCTGATTGCATTTTTGTTACCCTTCCCGCGATGAACAGCGCACGGACCGCTCCGCCGCCGCGGCACCGTGCCCCATTTCGCACCTCGTGCGCGGTAGTTGTCGCTGCCCTGGCATGGGCCCTCGTGAGCTTCACACCTGGTGTCGCGTTCGGCGCTCCAAATCTGGCAGGGATGTCGGTTTTCTTGGACCCAGGCCACAGCGGTGTCAACGACTCCAGCCTCACCAGGCAGGTGCCGAACGGGCGCGGAGGCACCAAGGACTGCCAAACCAGCGGCACGGCCACCGACGACGGATATCCGGAGCACGCCTTCAACTGGGACGTCGTGCAGCGAATCGCTGTTGCACTCAACCAGATTGGCGTAAGGACAGAATTGTCCAGGGTGGACGACAACTCCGCGGGACCCTGTGTCGACCAAAGAGCGGCGCAGGCCAACGCCATGCACCCCGACGCGATCGTGAGTATTCACGCCGACGGTGGGCCGCCATCGGGGCGCGGGTTCCACGTCAACTACTCGGCTCCGCCCGTTAACGAAGCTCAGGCCGGCCCCGCCCTGCAGTTGGCGCAGGTGATGCGCGATTCCCTCGTGGCGGCCGGTCTGCAGAAGTCCACGTATATCGGCTCGGACGGTCTGTACGGTCGCGCGGACCTTGCGGGCCTGAATCTCGCCCAATATCCGGCTGTGCTCGTCGAACTCGGCAACATGCGCAACGCCGATGAGGCCGCCCAGATGGAATCAGCCGACGGCCAGGCACACTATGCCGCGGCGGTGACGCAGGGCATCATCGCCTACCTCACTGCCAAAGCACCCGGCTCCTAAGCGCAGGGGCAAGCAGGGCGACACGTCCGAAATGATGTCGGTGCCGTCGTCGCCGACCAGCGACACTGGATATATGCCCGATCGGCGCACCAGGACCTCGCGGGCACGCTGGATCGCGGGGGGCACGGCCTGTGTTCTGATTACGGTCGCCATAACGGCGGGCGGCGTGATTCTCGGCCGCGATCTCTCGTCGCGCCCAATGTCGTCGCCGCAATCGAACCACCCGACCACGCAGGCACCGGCTTCGTCATCGCCGCCCACGATCACCGGTACCTCGCCGTCGAATCTGGCGGCCGACTTCGCCGCACTGCAGGCGCAACTGCACGCCCCGGTGGGCATCGCAGTCACCGCAGTCGGCGGCGGTCAACCCCCGATCACGATGGGTGATCTTCAAAGCGGGCCTGCCTGGTCGACCATCAAGGTGCCGCTGGCGATTGCGGCGCTGCGGGAAGAGGATGCCCAAACGGCCACTCCCGCGATGAGCGCGGCCATCACCGAATCGGACAACGCGGCGGCCGAAGCGATTTGGGCGGGGCTTGGTGATCCGATCACCGCGGCCCACAAGGTCGAAGCGGTGCTGCGAGATAGCGGTGACCCGACCTCCGTCGAATACAGGAAGCTGAGACCGGAGTTCACCGCCTTCGGGCAGACCGACTGGTCGTTGGCCGATCAGGCGAAGTTCGTGGCGAGCGCCGTCTGCGACACTCGCGACGCACCCATTTTTGCGCTGATGGGCAAGGTGGTGCCCGATCAGAGTTGGGGCATCGGCACCATTCCCGACTCGCGATTCAAAGGGGGATGGGGTCCATCCACCACCGGAAATTACCTCGTCCGCCAGATCGGCACTCTCAGTGCTGCCCCAACCGGCGCGGTAGCTGTGGCGATCGCCGTGGCGCCC
>JAVXWV010000515.1:0-10409 GCA_032230775.1 Mycobacterium sp.
CTTGGGCTGACGGTGTTCACCGCGGCGTCGCTGTGGTGCGGCCTGGCAGGCAGCATCGAGATGCTGATCGCCGCGCGCGTGGTGCAGGGCATCGGCGCTGCACTGCTCACCCCGCAGACGCTGTCGACCATCACCCGGATCTTCCCTGCCGACCGCCGCGGCGTCGCGATGAGCGTGTGGGGTGCAACCGCCGGGGTTGCGACGCTGGTCGGCCCGCTCGCAGGCGGCGTGCTGGTCGATCGGCTCGGCTGGCAGTGGATTTTTTTCGTCAATGTGCCGATCGGCATCATCGGGCTGGCGCTGGCGGTATGGCTGATCCCGGTGTTGCCCACCCAGAAGCACGGCTTCGACGTGCTCGGTGTGCTGCTGTCCGGGACCGGCATGTTCATGATCGTGTTCGCACTGCAGGAGGGCCAGTCGCACCACTGGGCGCCGTGGATCTGGGGCACCCTCGCGGGCGGCATCGGGTTCATCGCAGCGTTTCTGGTCTGGCAGTCGGTCAACCGCAACGAGCCGCTGATCCCGTTGGTCATGTTCCGCGACCGCGACTTCTCGTTGTCCAACCTCGGCGTCGCGACCATTGGTTTCGTCGTGACGGCGACGTTCTTGCCGTTGATGTTTTACGCGCAAGCGGTGTGTGGGCTGTCGCCGACCCGGTCGGCGCTGCTGACGGCGCCGATGGCCATCGCGACCGGCGTGTTGGCCCCGTTCGTCGGCAAGATCGTCGACCGGTCGCACCCTCGGCCGGTGATCGGTTTCGGGTTCTCCGTGTTGGCGATCGCGATGACGTGGCTTTCCATCGAGATGACGCCGACCACGCCGATCTGGCGGCTGGTGCTGCCGTTGACGGCGATGGGTATCGGCTCGGCGTTCATCTGGGCGCCGCTGGCCGCCACGGCCACCCGCAATCTGCCGCCGCAGCTGGCCGGCGCCGGTTCCGGCGTCTACAACACCACCCGACAGGTGGGTTCGGTGCTGGGCAGCGCGGGCATGGCCGCGTTCTTGACGACGCGGATCAGCGCCGAGATGCCGCCGACGTTGGCGGAGGCGCCAGGCGAAGGCTCGGTGGCCCGGCTGCCTGCGTTCCTGCACGAACCGTTCGCCGCCGCGATGTCGCAGTCGATGCTGTTGCCCGCGTTCTTCGCGCTGTTCGGCGTGGTGGCAGCGATCTTCCTGCTCGGCTTCGGCGACCCCGACCGCCTCGTCGAGGATGACCTGGATGACGCGGACCGCGACGCCGGCTATGCGGTCGACTACAGCGGCGACGAGACGTTCGGCGACGACGACGACTACGTCGAGTACACGGTGTCGTGGGACGAGCCGGCACCGGTGACGCGGGCCGAACCAGCGTGGGTCGAACCGGTCGTGCAGGCCGAACCCGTCGTGCAGGCCGAACCCGTCGTGCAGGCCGACGACAGCGTCACCGAGCCGATGCGGTCGCGCGCCGACCACGTGCTGCACGCCCCTGCGGATGTCTGGCATGGTGCCCCCGTCGAGTCGTGGCACTCTCTGCTCGAGGCCGAGCCCGAGCCGCCCGCGGCTGAGCCGCCGCGAGAAGCGCGGCGCAGTATTCTTGACGAGCTGCTCGGCGACGTTCCTGCAACCCACAAGGTCGAACCGATCGGGTTCGCGCACAACGGTTTTCATGTCGATGACGAACAACGGTTCCAGCCGTTACCTCCGCAGGCCCGGGAGGAGACGACACCGTCACGCCATGGTCGGGCGGCTCGCCACTACCGCCCCGATGAACATTCAGAGAAGCGGCCATTCTGGTTCGAGTCCAACGGCAGGCATTCCCGCGAGGACCCCGACGACGCGTCGAGCTACGGCAGACACTCGTCGCCGGGCCAAGACTAACCGAAGAGCACTGCGGGGTTGAGGTATCCGGACGGATCGAAGGCGGCCTTGACCGCGCGCATCGCCGCGATATCGGCCTCGGTGCGAGACATCGACACGTAGTCACGCTTGCGGGTGCCGACGCCGTGTTCGGAGCTGACGTTGCCTCCGCTGCGGGCGATCAACGCCATCATCGCCGAGTACAACTCCCGCTCCGCATCCGGCCCGCAGCGCACCACATTCAGGTGCAGGTTGCCCTCGCCGATGTGGCCGAACAGCAGGGGGATGGCGTCGGGCGCACGCTTGGCGATCAGCTCGGCCGATTCAGCCGTGAACGCAGCGATCGCCGACAACGGTAGGGACACATCGAATTTCAGCGGTGGTCCGTATACGCCGAGCACCTCGGCGACCGATTCGCGGACCTGCCATAGCCGCTGTTGCGCGCCGACGTCGACGCCTACCGCCGGCTCACCTGACATGTTCGCATCCTCGAGGGCGTCGGCCAGCCGCTCGGTTTGGTCTGTGTCGCCTGCCAACTCGATGAGCAGGAGCCACGCGCCGCCGACGGGCGCGGCCACCCCGACATGCTCGGCGGTCAGCGCGCTCGCGCGTGCGTCGATCAACTCCAGCGCCGCGATGCCGTCCAACTCCCGGAATGCACGGCCGGTTTCCACCAACGCGTCGAGGTCGTCGAATCCACAGATCGCGGTGACCCGGTGCGCCGGCGTCGGGTGCAGCCGCAGATCTAACCCCGTGATGACGCCCAGCGTGCCCTCGGCGCCGATGAACAGCGACGCCAGGTCGTATCCGGTGTTGTCGCGGCGAACCTGGCTGTGCCGGTGCACCACTGACCCGTCGGGCAGCGCGACATCAAGGCCGAGGACCTGCTCGCCCATGTTCCCGTAGCGAACCGTGCGCAGCCCGCCCGCGTTCGTCGACGCCATCCCGCCCACGGTCGCCGAATCACGAGCGGCCAGGTCGACCCCGAACACCAGACCGGCGGCTGATGCCGCGCGGTGCACGTCGGCGAGCGTCGCGCCCGCGCCCACATGAATCCGTCGCTCGACGACGTCGACCTCACCAATGTCGCGCAGCCGCTCCGTCGACAACAGCACATCGTCGTGTTCGGGCACGGTCCCCGCGACAAGCGATGTCCGGCCGCCCTGGACGGTTACGTACGCGCCCGCGTCCCGGCAGGCGCGCAGCACCCCGGCAACCTCGTCGGCCGACCCCGGCCGCACCAGCGCGCTGGCCTGCCCGCGGTAGCGCCCCGTGTGGTCGACGCTGCGGCCGTCCAGCACGTCGGGATCGGTGATGACGTGTGCGCCACCCACGATCCCGGCCAGCGTGTCGGTCAGGCTCATCCCGTCTCTGTATCACAGGGTGCGAGCGACAAGAATGCGCCTAGCTCGATCAGTCGATCCGGTGTGGCCGGCAGGTACTCCGTCAGCGCCTCCGAACGGACGATGATGCTGAGGTATTTGGCGCGGCTCACCGCGACGTTGAGGCGGTTCCGGTTCAGCAGGAACGAGATGCCGCGGGGAACGTCATCAATCGATGACGCCGTCATCGAGACAAACACCACAGGCGCCTGACGGCCCTGGAACTTGTCGACGGTGCCGATGGCCACCTCGGGCAGGCCGGCCGCCTCGAAATAGTCCTGCAGTAGCAGCACCTGCGCGTTGTACGGCGCGACCACGAGTACGTCGCCGGGACCCAACGGTCGCGTGCCGTCCTCGTCGGTCCAGTCGGAGCCGAGCAGTAGCCGAGTGGCCGCTACGATCTCGGCCGCTTCTTCCGGGCTGCTTGTCGAGTTGCCGTCGTGCGGGACGCTGAGCACCCGCACGCCCGCCGCCTGGCCGTCGAGCCTGCGCGCCGCGGGGCGGCTCTCCTCGGAGTGCAGACGGCCTTCGTACGACAGCCGTGACACCGGCTGGCACACCGCGGGGTGCATCCGATGCGAGCGGTCGAGGAAGTAGCCGAGCTCTTCGGGAAGGGTCCGGTGCCCGTCGACGAGCCAGCCGAGCGCGGATGCATCGACCGGCTCGGGGTGATGTCCCTGGCTCACCTGAGGCAACTGCTGCGGATCGCCCAGCAGCATCAGGTTGCGCGTGGCGCGGGCCACCGCGATGGTGTTGGCGAGGCAGAACTGGCCGGCCTCCTCGATCACCAACAGGTTGAGGCAATGCGCATCGACCCGGGTGTCGTTGGCGAAATCCCATGCGGTGCCGCCGATTACGCAGCCGTCGTTGGCGGCGATGAATGCGGCATAATCGTCCTTGCCGACGTCCTGCCACGCGGCGTCGGGCGGCGAATCCTTCTTGCCGATCCGCGCAGGGTCGACGTCGGCGCCGATCAGATCGCGAAATAGGTTCTCCACCACCGCGTGTGACTGCGCGACGACCCCGATCCGCCACTGGTGTTCGTTGACCAGCTTCGCGATGATCCTGGCCGCCGTATAGGTCTTGCCGGTGCCCGGCGGCCCATGCACCGCAAGGTAGGACGAGTCGAGGTCGAGAAGTGCGGCCGCGATGTCCGCCGCGGTGTCGCCATTGTGCGGCAGCGGTGCTCCGCTACGGGTGCGCGGGGCGCGCCGCAGCAGGATGTCGACGATCGCGCTCTTGGGTAGGTCCGGCAGGCCTGCGCCGACCTCTGCGGCGGCGGCCTCGATGGACTCGCGCAGCTTTCCGGTGGGGAAGGGCCTGCCCGGCGTCAGCGCGAACGGCAGCTTCGCGAACGTCCCGCCGTCCTTGGGCTCTCGCTCGCAGATGATGACCTCGACAGGCACGTTGGGGTCGTCGACGCCAGTGATCTCGGCGTTGCCCGCGGCGCGCCGGTCTGGGTTGTCGGCGAGCCCCGCAGGGGCCGGCGGCTCGTAGAGGGCGAACACACTGCTGTCCAGCCCGCCGGCAGCCAGCGTGCCAGTGAGCTTCACCCAGCGCTGCTGCTTTCGTGCGCGCGACGAGGGCAGGTGCCAGTCCTTGACCACTTCGGCCGCATCGGCAAGGAACACGTCGCTGGTGTCGCCCCACTCGTCGACGGGGTTGTTCAGCCGGTCGAAATGCGCCCACCAGAACGGCTTGTCCTCGCGGCGGTGGTAGCCGCGCGCGGCCGCGAACATCGCAACGGCCGTCTGCTGCGGGCTCCGTTCCTCGACGCTGTCACCGGCGAACGCCATCAACGTGAGGGCGAGCTCGTCGATGTCCTCGACGGCGGCGCCGTCGGCGACCGGCTGCGGGCCGAGCGGCGGCACGCTCGACTCGATCGCGATCTTGATCAACCAGTCGCGCAGCTTGTGCGTCGAGCGGCAGTCGTAGCGGTTGTAATCCTCGATCTCTTTGAGCACGTTGGCGGCTTCGTCGGTTCGGCCGTCGGCGTGCAGCTCGCTGTATCGGGCGTACATGGTGATCGACTCCGCAGCGGTGGTGACATCGCCGGTGCGGAGCTCGGATCCCATGTAGAGCGGCTCGAGGGACTTGAGGCTGTAGTTCTCGGTGCCGACCCGAATGCTCTTGCGTACCAACGGGAAAAGGTCGACGAGCACACCGCTTCGCAGCAGGTCATCGACCTCGTCCTCGCCGACGCCGTACCGGCCCGCGAGCCGCAGCAGTGCGGTCTTCTCGTACGCGGCGTAGTGGTAGATGTGCATCTTCGGATAGCGCTTGCGACGCTTGCGGACCACCGCAAGGAAGTCGACCAGCGCCTGGCGCTCGCTCGCGCGGTCGTGGGCCCACAGCGGACGGAAGGTGCCCGTGGCGTCAAGTACGCCCCACATGTACTCGAGACCCCATTCGCGTCCGTCGACGGTCCACAGCGGATCGCCCTCGAAATCGAAGAACAGGTCGCCCTTGTCGGGATCCGGCAGCAGGGTGAGTGGCTGCGCGTCGGCGACTTCGAACGGAGGCCTGCCGTCGACTCGCGGCGCGATCTGCAGGCGGGCCTGCGCGGTCAACGATGCGACGGTCCTGATCGACAGTTCGGGCACCGGCCCGTCATGCCGCGCGAGCGCCGACAACGTGGTGATGTCGGCTTCGATCAGCCGGGCTCGCTGGCTGACCCGCATGCCTGCCACCAGCAGCAGGTCGTCGGTGGCGCGGACCTGGATCTCGCACTCGGGGCAGCGGAAGCAGGCCCGCACATCCGCGTCGTGCCACGACACCGGTTTGTCGGATGCCAGGTGCGCGTCGAGCAGACGTTGCAGCGCGGCGCGGCGGGGTACGTACACCGGGAGCAGCTCGTCGACCCGATAGCGCGCCGTGGCGCTGTTGCCGAGCACAAGCTCGACCTCGGGCGCCACTGGTACGCCTGCGCGCGCCAGCGTGTCGGCGTAGGCGGCGAGTTGAAGGAGGGCTTCCACTTTGACCGAGCGGGCGAGCTTGGTGTCGCGTAGCCGGTACTGCTCACCCTCCAACACGAGGAAATCGGCGAAGCCCGCGAAGCGGCCGTCGAACATCGCGGCCTGGTAGACGACCGGTGCGCGACGCTCGACCGCGCGCATGGTCTGTTCGGCGGCGGCGGTCAGCCCGGCGACGGTGTACGAGGGCCTGCCGATGATGGCCACCTCCGCCGTGTCGCGGAGCGCGTCGAGCTGGCGCTGTTCGTGTTCACCGCCGAGTTTGGCTGTCCGCGCAAGCAGTTCGTCCTCGACCGCGACCCGCGGTCCACGGCCGAGCTGGGCATCGAATGAGCGCAGCAGCGCATACTCACAGCGCGCAGCGGCGGCGAGGTCGGATGCGCTGTAGATGACGCGGTCGTCGGCGACGAACACGCTGCCACTGTATGTGAGCCAGCCGACACCTCACCTCGCCGAAACAACGTTCCCGGTCGTGAAATCGGCCGAAAAACAACCTGGAATGTTGTTTCGCCGAATTCGTCAGCCGGGCGTGTTGCCGATCAGTTCGACACCGTTGCCGTTCCATCGGAACTTCACCACGCTGTCGAGGCCCGCGACGCCGCCGGAGTAGCGCAGCGCGATGGTGTCGCCGGTGGTTGTCGAGTCGATGCCGTTGAACCCGTAAGTGTCCGGCACGCCGGTTGGGATGAACTTGCCGAGGTGAAACAGCACGGCGCGGGTGTTCGGGTTTTCGGAGTTGGTGTTGGCCCTGACGATCACCGCAGACAATTGCGCGCATTCGTTGTAGTTGCCTGCCAGCGGCTCTGGATTCCAGGCCTGATTGCTGCGCGGATCGCGGGGCAACTCCGAGACGGCTTTGATGATTTCGGGGGCGGCCAGGTTGACCGCGCACGGGTCGGCCGCCGCGGTCGCGGTGGGAGTTGCCAACGACGGCAGTGGCATCGATGACGGACGCGCGGTTGCCGGGGCGGGCGCCGTCACCGTCGGCTCCGGTGTCTTGGATGCGGTCGAGTCGCTCGAACCACATCCGGCGACCGCAAGAGCCGCCGCGCCAACCACCACCGCCCACTTCACAAATCCGGACCGTACCGTCATCGCGATCGCTGGTCGAACCGGCGCGCGGCCGGGAATCGCACCACCAGCCATTAGACTCAGACCCCGATGACCTCCCCTGACCCAGATTCGGCCAACGCCGCGCTGACGTTCGCTGACCTGCAGATTCACCCATCGGTGCTGCAGGCGGTCGCCGACGTCGGATATGAGTCACCGTCGGCTATCCAGGCAGCGGTCATCCCGGCGATGATGGCAGGCTCCGACGTCGTCGGCCTGGCCCAGACCGGCACCGGCAAGACCGCCGCGTTCGCGATGCCGATTCTGTCCAAGATCGACCCCGCCAACAAGGCGACCCAGGCTCTGGTGCTGGCGCCCACCCGGGAGCTCGCGCTGCAG
Organism: Mycobacterium sp.; assembly: GCA_032230775.1. Lineage (GTDB taxonomy): Bacteria > Actinomycetota > Actinomycetes > Mycobacteriales > Mycobacteriaceae > Mycobacterium. The sequence goes on from JAVXWV010000515.1 coordinate 7,640, forward strand.
GTGGCCGAGGCGTTCAGCCGCTACGGCGCCCACCTGCCGGCCGTGAAGGTGCTGCCGATCTACGGCGGGTCCTCCTACACCGTGCAGCTGTCCGGGCTGCGGCGCGGAGCGCAGGTGGTGGTCGGGACGCCGGGCCGGGTGATCGACCACCTCGAGCGCGGCACGCTCGATCTGTCGCGGCTCGATTACCTGGTGCTCGACGAGGCCGACGAGATGCTGCAGATGGGCTTCGCCGAGGACGTCGAGCGCATCCTCTCCGGCACCCCCGAGTACAAGCAGGTGGCGTTGTTCTCCGCCACCATGCCGCCCGCGATCCGCAAGATCACCAAGAAGTATCTCCACGACGCCGTCGAGGTGGCGGTCACGGCGAAAACCACCACTGCGGAGAACATCACGCAGCGCTACATCCAGGTGGCTGGACCGCGCAAGATGGATGCACTCACCAGACTCCTCGAGGTCGAAGCGTTCGAGGCGATGATCGTATTCGTCCGCACCAAGCAGGCCACCGAGGAGGTCGCCGAGAAACTCCGGGCGCGTGGTTTCTCCGCAGCGGCGATCAACGGCGACATCCCGCAGGCACAGCGCGAGCGCACCATCGCCTCGCTCAAGAACGGCAGCGTCGACATTCTGGTCGCCACCGATGTCGCCGCCCGCGGACTTGACGTCGAACGCATTTCTCACGTACTGAACTACGACATTCCGCACGACACCGAGTCATACGTGCACAGGATCGGGCGCACCGGCCGCGCCGGTCGATCCGGACAGGCGCTGCTGTTCGTATCGCCGCGCGAGCGGCACATGCTCAAGTCCATCGAAAAGGCGACGCGCCAACAACTCACCGAGGCGGAACTGCCCAGCGTCGACCACGTCAATGCGCAGCGTGTGGAGAAGTTCCGCGACTCCATCACCGACGCGCTGGGGGCTCCTGGTTTCGAGCTGTTCCGGCGGATGATCGAGGACTACGAGCGCGAGAACGACGTCCCGATGGTGGACATCGCCGCTGCGCTGGCGGCGCAGGCACGCGACGGCGAGCAGTTCCTGATGTCGGAACCGCCGCCGGAGAAGCGTCGCCACGACGACCGGCCTGACCGTTCCGACCGCGGCGATCGGTCGAAGCGTAAACCGGGCCAGGGCTTCGCGACCTACCGCATCGCGGTAGGCAAGCGGCACAAGGTGAGTCCGGGTGCGATCGTCGGCGCCATCGCGAACGAGGGTGGGCTGCATCGCAGCGATTTCGGGCACATCTCCATCCGCCCCGATCACTCGCTGGTGGAGTTGCCCGCCAAGCTGTCTCACGAGACAGTGAAAGCGTTGGAACGGACCCGCATTCAGGGAATCCTGATCAATCTGCAGCCCGACCGGCCACCACGCAAGGCCGGGAAGACCCACCGCAAATCGACATGACGCTGTCGAAGGACGTCGCAGCGCAAAGCGGCCTCGAGTCGGTCAGCAAGGCCGAGCGCGTTGCGTCGCTTACCGGAATCCGCGCGGTCGCCGCGCTGCTGGTGGTGCTCACCCACGCCGCGTACACCACGGGCCACTACACCCACGGCTACCTCGGACTGCTCTACTCGCGGATGGAGATCGGCGTGCCGATCTTCTTTGTGCTGTCCGGCTTTCTGTTGTTCGGACCTTGGGTCAAGGCCGCCGCATCGGGTGGACTGTCGCCGTCGGTGCGCCGTTACGCCTGGCATCGGGTGCGACGCATCATGCCCGCGTACGTGGTGACCGTCATCGCGGCGTATGTGCTATACCACTTCCGCACGGCAGGGCCGAATCCCGGGCACACGGTGATGGGGTTCTTGCGCAATCTGTCGCTGACGCAGATCTACACCGACAACTACCTGTATTCGTATCTGCACCAAGGCCTTACCCAGATGTGGAGCCTGGCCGTCGAGGTCGCGTTCTACGTGGCGTTGCCGCTGCTGGCCTACCTATTGTTGGTGGTGCTGTGCCGACGGCAGTGGCGGCCGGTGCTGTTGCTAACCGGGCTCGTTGGTTTGGCGTTGATCACCCCGGCATGGCTGATCCTGGTGCACACCACCGATTTTCTGCCCGACGGTGCACGACTGTGGTTGCCGACGTACCTCTCGTGGTTCATCGGCGGGATGATGCTCGCTGTCTTCCAGCAGATGGGCGTGCGGGCGTACGCCATGGCCTGCGTGCCGCTTGCGCTGGTGTGTTTTTTCATCGTCTCCACCCCGATCGCGGGGGAGCCCACCACGTCGCCCAACCAGCTGCGCGAGGCGTTGTTCAAGGTGGCATTCTATGCCGTGATCGCAACGGTGGCCATCGCACCGCTCGCGCTGGGCGACCGCGGCCTGTACGCACGATTTCTGGCGTCGCGCCCCATGGTGTTCCTCGGCGAGATCTCCTACGAGATCTTCCTGATCCATCTGCTCATCATGGAACTGGTGATGGTGGATATCGTCGAGTATCCGATCTACACCGGGTCGGTCGGCATCGTGTTCGTGGTGACGGTGGTGGTGACGGTGCCGCTGGCCTGGCTGCTGCACCGGTACACCCGCGTCCACTCCGACTAGGACACTTGCCGAGACTGCGCGTTAGGCGCGGCGTCGCCAGACGGTGAGAGCCACCGCCGCCACACCAAGTGCAATGCCTGCGCCTGCCAGCCATCGTGCAGTGTCATCGGGAGCCGACACCGCGCCGGCACTGCTCGGCCCAGGTGCGGCCGCCGTCGTTGCGCCATGCTCGTCGTCGGCTGCTGCGCCCGCCAAGGCCAGTGTGGGGGAAGGGTGTTCGGGCTCGG
>JAVXWV010000623.1:0-6208 GCA_032230775.1 Mycobacterium sp.
TTCTCGCGGGCATCCTGCTGGCCTTCGAACCTGGCGTCGCACGCGACCTGACGGCGTCGTATCGCATCGACATCGATGACCGCCGTTTCGAATTCGCCGTCGACCGGGCCGGTTTGACCGCCGTTGAGGGCCCACCTGTGGTGGTAGTGACGGCGACGGCCGCAGACCTGATCGCCGCGCGCCTCGGAGCGACCGCCGCCGAGCGCAAGGCCGCCCTGCGCCGGGTGAAATTCGACGGGGACGCCGACGCGATCGAGACGATCCGACGCGTATTTACGCTGTCGGGCGATCCCGGATTGCTGACCGCTTAGGGCGCGAGCGTGCGCATTTGTACGGAATTGCGCGGCGTGTCGCGTGCAAACACACTCGCGGAGGTGGTGCTTAGGCAGTCAGCTCGATGTGGTGGGCACCGGCGACGCTCTCATAACGCTCTGGGCTACACGTCAACACGATCACCTGGCCGTCACCACCGACGGCGTTGAACACTGCCCCCATCTTGGTGAGCCGGTCGGCGTCGGTGAAGCCGAGCGCGTCGTCGATGACGACCGGAACGCTGTCCTCGTTGGCCACCAAGACCGCGCCCGCCAGCCGCGCGACGATGCCCATCTGTTCCTTCGCGCCGCCCGACAGCGACTCGTACGGAACGGTGCGACCCGCGAGTGTCCGGCTGCAGATCCGTAGGGCGCTGTCGATCTCGACTTCGAAGCTGTCGCCGAACACGATGCGGCCCAATCGCTCTACCTGGTTGCGGAACGGGTCGACGTATCGCAGCCGGGTGGCGTCGCGATGGCGGGCCATCACAGAGCGCAACAGCTGCGCAGCCCGAGCACGTCGATGCATTCGCAGATACTCCGCTTCGGCGTGCTCTCGTTCGGTCTGCGCGGCATCGAGTCGTCCCTTGCGCCCCTCTGTGCCGTAGACCTTGAGCTGCGTCGTCACCTCCCGCAGCGCCTCGGCGGCCTCATCGTGGCGGCCTTCCAGTGAGTCAGCCCAGCGGACCGCATCGTTGAGTGCGGCGGTGACGGTATCCGGTGCGCTCCTGGCCAATTCGGCGCCCAGTTCGGCGACCAGTCCCGTCGCCCGCCTCGCCTCCTCACCGTCGGCCTCCGTCTTGACCGCTAACTCGTCGTCGCTGGACGTCGACCGCTGGACGGTCAACCTCTCGCGTGCGGCGGTCAGTTCGGACTGCGCCGCCGTCAGTTTCTCGCGGGTGACGTTGGCGCGTGTCGCTCTCTCCCCCAGCCGCTTCGCAGCGGCCTCTGCAACCTTGCGGTGCGTCTCGCAGTCCGCCATGGCCTGCTTGTGTGCGGCCACCGCCGTATCGAGTTCGGCGCGGGCCGCGGTCGGGTCGCCGGCATCCCACAGACCAAGCTCGCCGGGCTCTGCGTCGCGCAATTCGACGAGGCGCGTTCGCAATACGTCGACGATGTCGTCGCCAACCAACGCCTCGGCCGTGGCGTTCAGCTTCTCGCGGGACGCGGTCAACTCGCGGCGGCGTTCGACCAGCAACCGCGCCGCAGCGACGTCAGCGACCCGCGCCTTCACCAACGCCGCCCCCAGAACCTGTTGGGCTGCTTCGAGTTTGGCCCGCGTATCCGATGCCGGAGTTCCCGGCACGACCCGCGCATGCAGCATTCCCGGCACTTCGATGTCGATCGGCGAGCTGACACTGGCGGCCCAGGTCCCGCCGGCCTCGATAGCGACGGCGTCACCGTCGAGACGCACTTCGACGTCGGTGACCGCGACGAGTTCGATGTGGGCGGATGCGAGTTCGGCTTGGCCGGCAGCCCGCTCGACTGCGGTGGCCGCGGTCTCAATCGCGCGCATGATGTCATCGGTCAGCACGATGTCTGCAAGCTCGCGGTCCACGCGGCCGAGCTCACGCCGCGCCGCGTCGAGCTTGGCGAGGCGGGTCCCGAGCCGGTTGGCCTCGTCGCGGTCGGACAGCTGCTCGACCGCGCGGCGGGCGGCGTCGACGCGGGCCTGTCCGGTCTCCACCCTGGCGCGCGCCTCTCCCGCCGCGACCTCGGCCGCCTCCTGCACCTCGGTGGCGGTGGTGAGCTCGTCGAGGGCTTGGGCCGCTGCCTCCTCCAGTCCGGCGATCGCGGCCGTTCGTTCGTCGATGTCGGCACGCAACCGTCGCCGCTCGGTGAGTGCGGCGACAGATGCCGAGTGGGCGGCGTCCATGGCGGCGGCGACCAACTCTGCCTGCTTGAGCTGCTGGATCAGCGCGGCGACGGCCTCGGCCGCGACGCGGGCCCCGGTCAGACGCTTGGAGGCATCGGCCCTCTCTTCGGCCAGCCGCGACAGGTTCTCGGTCAGCCCGGCGTGCCTCCGCACCGCGTCGTCGACCTCCGCGACCGCGGCCGCACACCCGCCCACCTCGTCGTCTGCGTCGCGGAGCCGCTTGACGGCGGCCGCCCACTCGCCGGTCGGGCGGCCCGTCGGGGTGTAGTAGCGCATGTATTCGGCATCGATTCGGTCGATCAGCAGCGGTTCGGCGCCGGACAGTGCAGCGGCTTCACCCGCCGCCACATCCAGCGCTCGCGACAGCGCGTCGCACCCTGAAAGGTCGACTGCGGCGGTGGATGTCGCCTGCAGCACCCGCTGCGCCTGCCAGAGATCCATGTCGACGGTCTCGTCAAGCAGCGCAAGGACCCGCTCGTGCGCCTCGTCTCCTGTGAGCTGCTCGCGGCGCGGCGCCAATACCGTCAGCTGCGTCTCGTAGCGCTTGTGGAACCGCTTGTGGTAGATGAATCGATAAGGGCCAGTGGAGATTTCGGCGACGATCTCGGCGCCGACGTCGGCGTGCGTCGGCTTGACCTGCTTGACATCCTTCTTGTTCGATCGGTCCTTGAAGTTCAGGAGCAGGTCGAGCGCCTCGATCATCGAAGACTTCCCGATCTCGTTGGCGCCGCTGACCACCACCACACCGTGGTCGGGGAATTCGACCTCGCGGTGAGTGATACCGCGGTAGTTGGTCAGCACGAGGCGATGCAGTTTCATGCCACCCCTTTGTCCACCAGCCGCAGCAGCAGCGCCAGCGCGGCGCGGGCGTCGTCGGCGTCCTCACCGTCGGACCGCGCCGTTGTGACCAGCTCGTCGACCGCGGCCGCGGCGAATCCGCCGATGCCGAGGTCGTCAAACTCACCGTCAGCGGGGATCACCGCGATGTCGGTCTGTTTGTTCCACGGCACCAGGGCGGCGAAGAGCCGGGCGTACTTGTCGAGGCAGGCATCCAGCGCGGCCTTGTCGGTCACGGTCAGCGACCCGGTGAGCCCCATCCGCACGACCGTGCGCTCCTTGTCCGGCATCAGGTCGACGTTGATGTCGAGGTCGGCGACGTCACGGCTGCTGTCAACGGTGCGGCAGAGCGTGACAAAGTGCCAGCGGCCGACGTGTTGCGCCTCGACGCGTACCGGCAGGCAGGGATCGTCTTCGTCGATGTCGATCAGTAGCACGTGACCGGGGTCGGGTTCGATGTCGTCGTAGTTGGTGACCTCGGGTGAGCCGGAGTACCAGATACGACCGGTTGAACCGACCTGAGTGCGAGAGTGCTTGTCCCCCAACGCGATATAGTGCACGGCGCCACGTTCGATCGCAGCCTCCAGCGCTGCCAGTCGGATCAGCGACGGTTTGTCCTTGTCGGGTTCGAAGATGTCGATGCCACCGTGTCCAACGACGATGCGGGTGACGCCGTCGGCGGGTAAGTGTTCGAGCACTTCGGAAACCAGGTCGCTTGTCGGCTTCTTCGACCGCCACGGCGCGGCGACGATCTGAAGTCCGGGACGTACGTCGTGCACAGCTGCCCGGTCGAGAACCGTGACGTTGTCGGGGCATTCGGTGGTGAACAGCGCGCTGGTGTACACCGACGCCGCGTCGAGTGGATCGTGGTTGCCAGGCAGCAGGTAAACAGGAATGCCGATGGCGCGCATGGCCTCGAGCGATTGGCTGACGTCCCGCGGCGCGAGTTGGTTGTCTTCGAAGACATCGCCTGCCACGACGACGAACTCGGCACCCCCGTCCCTGGCCAGCGTCCCGATGCCCGCGACGACGTCTCGGCGGGCGGCCGAATACCGTGGCTGCGCCTCGCCGTTCAGGAAGTAACGGGTCATGCCGAGCTGCCAGTCGGCGGTGTGCACGAATCGCATCTCGGCCCGCCTTCCTGTCCCGTCGTCATCGCCTCGTTTTGCCAGGCATCGCGAGTGTAGGTCCGGGCGCCGACAAGTCCCGGGAGGTGTATCGGCATGGCCTACGGTTATCGGGGTGACCGATCGCTACCGCACGCTGCTGTTGCTCCGCCACGCCAAGTCGGACTATCCGCGGGGAGTCGCCGACCACGAGCGCCCGCTGGCCCCGCGGGGCGAACGGGAGGCGGCGCTTGCTGGCGATTGGCTGCGGGCACACGCACCCGAAGTGGACGCGGTGCTGTGCTCGACCGCCACCCGCACCCGCGAGACCCTGGAGCGGACCCGCCTCGACGCGCCCGTGAACTACGTCGACCGGCTATACGACGCGACGCCGGGCGCGGTGATCGAGGAGATCAACAGCGTCGAGTCGCTCTTCGGCTCCGATGTCGAGACCCTGTTGGTGATCGGCCACGAGCCGGCGATGTCGTCGGTAGCTCTTAGCCTTGCGACCGCGGACGGCAGCAATACCACCGCGGCTGAACGCATTTCGACGAAGTTTCCGACTTCTGCCATCGCCGTGCTGCGCACCGGCGAGCCGTGGGACCAGCTCGCGCTCGGCGGCGCCACCCTTGTCAGCTTGCACGTGCCCCGTTAAGAGCTGGTCGCGAGGGTGAGTTCCATCAACTTGATGACCATCCCGCACGCGTCGATACCCGGCGTCTGCGGGTTCACCCACCAACCGACAACACCACCGGCGTCGCTGGCCACGCCGCACGCGCCATTCGGATCATTGGGCTTCATGACGATCGACGGAACGCCCGCGATCGAGCGGTTCTCGACCTGATACTTCAGGTTCTGTGCGACCTTCTTCTCGTTGTCCAGGCTGCCCTGCTCGTACCAGAACCGGGTGATGTCGATAAGGCCTGCCGGGTTGGCCGCCTGCCAGCGGCATACCGCGCCGACGAACGTGCTCTGAATGTCCAGCGGGTCCGCGCCGACGGTCTTGGCCAGGATGTCCTCCGTCAGCACCTCGCATTCCTTCAGCAGGTTCGGGTACTGCTTGGCCGAGTTGTCATTGCGGGGAACGTCGCCGGATCCCGACTTGGCGGCGGTGCCCTGGACGGTTTTGGTGCAGCCGGTCAGCAACGTCAACACGGACATCGCGGCGATCAGGCCCGCCACGGCCCTGCGGCTAACAGAACGGCTCATTTGGCATTCACAATCGATTGGCGGGTCAATTCCTTGGCGACGTCGCACGGGTCCGGGTAGGGCTGTTCGTTGAAGCTGATGGACCACTCGATGAAATCGTCCTGGAACTGGATGCCGATCTCACAGAGGTTGTTGCCGATCGTCGGGTCCGTGCCGAGGGCGACGAAACCGCTGTGACCTTCGATGTTGATATCCTCGACGCTGGCGCGCGACAGCTCCTCGGTCTTGCGTTCCCGCCCGATTGGGCTGCCGCGATACCAGGTGAAAGAGAAGTGCGGTCCCAGAATGCCGCCGCCCTGTAGCCACTGGCAGCCGACCGAGTTGCGCGCCGTGTTCACCAGGCCGGTGACCCGGGTCTGCGCGGCCAGCGTCTGGTCGGAGATGCCGCCGCACTCAGGAAACATCGGCCCGTGGGTGGAGTTCTGCGTCGGTGCTGGCGACTGCGGTGCCCCTTGCGAGTTCGACCCCGAGCTGTCCGAGCATGCCGCAAACACCGGAATCATGGCCGCGGCAGCCACGGCCAGCGCCTTCGCCGACCACGCCTTACCGGTCGCGCACTTGCTGGGGGTCACGCCATGCACTGTAGCGGCAGCCGAATACCTCAACCACCGACATGCCGATTGACCTGCCCATTTATCGAATTCTCAGGTGGCCCTGCCGAACACAACTACGCCGCGGGTGGTGTGCGAAAGTAGCGGGATGCTCTGGGCGTTGCTGCGACGGTATGCGGGCCCGCACAGGTCGCTGCTCGCGATCGTTGCGGGGCTCCAGCTGATCAGCACGCTGGCGTCGCTATACCTGCCCACTGTCAACGCCGCGATCATCGACAACGGCGTCGCCAAGGGCGATCTTCGAACCATCGTGGAGCT
>JAVXWV010000630.1:0-6376 GCA_032230775.1 Mycobacterium sp.
CTGACTGCGTGCGAACGCAACGGTGCCGCCCTGGCCGTGTGCAGCGGCCTTCGACACTGCGAAGCGCTCCAGATGGAGCTGCCCATCGATCCCCGCGGCGGTCCAGACCCGCTCGGCGTCGTTGAGCATGCCCTCGGGGCCGCAGGCCCATGTCTGGCGCGTCCGCCAGGCGGGCACCTCGTCGCCCAGCCGGGACAGGTCCAACCGGCCCTCGTCACGGGTGGATCGCAGCCGCAGCCGATATCCCTCGTGCCCGCTCTGCATCTTCGCCAGTTCAGCGGCGAACATCACATCGGATTCCGTTGGGGCCGAATGCAAGTGGACCACATCCGTGACCTGGTCGCGACGGACTAACGTGCGCAGCATCGACATCACCGGCGTGATGCCGGAGCCGGCTGTGATGAACAACACTGAGGCCGGCGCCGGATCGGGCATCACGAAGTTGCCCTGCGGCGTGGCGAGCCGCACGATCGTGCCAGGCGCCACCCCGCCGACCAAATGGGTCGACAGGAACCCCTCGGGCATCGCCTTGACCGTGATGGTGATAGTCCGGCCGCCGAATTTAGATGTCGCAGGCTTGGCGGCTCCGGCTACCGGGCTGGACGTCAGCGAGTACGACCGCCACCGCCAGCGCCCGTCGACCAACACGCCGATCCCGATGTACTGGCCGGGCTGATAGTCAAAGGAAAACCCCCACCCAGGCTTGATGACCAAGGTCGCGGAGTCGACGGTCTCGCGGCGCACATCCAGAACCCGGCCGCGCAGTTCCCGCGCAGACCACAACGGGTTCGCAAGCTTGAGATAGTCGTCGGGCAGCAGCGGCGTGGTGATCCGTTCGGCAAGCGCGCGTGCCGTATCCCAGCCGCGATGCTTACCCGCACCGGCGACAGAGGGCCGCGCGGTGTCGTTGAGGACCGCCGAGGGCCTGCTGGTGCTGTACTTGTTGCCCAACGAAAGCTCCTGCCCCAGTTTCAGGATTGCATTTCCCGTCGTCCGGGAGACATAACCTACGGTACCGTAGGTTCGGCGCTTGAGCCAACGGAGAGCCATCAGAGCAGCTCCAGCAGGAATGGCAGCTCCTGCGGCGCATACCAGGCCAGATCGTGATCCTGGGCGTCGCCGACGATGAAGTCGGCGTCTTCATCGCCGAGGTCGGCGGCATCGATCGCCTCGACGGCGGGCAGCACGACGGGCTCGGCGTCGGCATTGTCGACGTACGCCGCGATCACGTCGCCGAACGCGACCTGCCCCGCGAGCCGCACCACGGCGTCGTCGAGGTCCGGGCGGGCAGTCGCGTCCTCCACTTCGGCCTCAACCACGGCCCGCCGCGGCGGCAAGCCGGACATCCCCTCGCCGGCCAGCAGCCGCAGCGATGCCAACGCCGCCTCGCGCAGCGCAACCTCGGCAAGCTCGTCGTCGTCGCCCTCCGCGTAGGACTCCCGCAGCTTCGGCGTCACCGCGAACGCGGTTCCGCTGCGGGCATGCAGCGCTTGGTCGGCAACGAGCTGCTGCAGCATGGCCAGGGTCGCAGGGACGTAGACGCGCACGAGGCGACTCTAGCGATTACTGCGCGGCTTCCAGCAGTTCGTCGAGCGATTCCCGGAGCAGAGACGGCAGTACGCCCACGTCGCTCATCGCGTCGCGGTCGGCGTTGATGCCGAAGTAGAGCATGCCGTTGTAGGACGTCACCCCGAGCGCCAGCACCTGATTGTTCAGCAGCGGCGGAACCGCATAGGTTTCCAGCAGTTTGGTGCCCGCGACAAACATCTGCTTCTGCGCGCCCGGCACATTGGTGATCAGCAGGTTGAACTGCCGCGCCGAGAAGCTGGTCGCAACGCGAATTCCCATGGCGTGCAACGTCGGTGGCGCAAAGCCGGACAGCGTGACGATGGTCCTGGCATCGACGAGGCTGGCCGTGGTCGGAAGTGACTCCGTGGTGTGCGCGATCTGCGACAGCCTCACCACCGCGTTGCCCTCGCCGACCGGCAGGTCGACGAGAAACGGCGACACCTCGCTGATCGCCTGCCCCGGCCCCGTCGTGTCGAGATCCGCGTCCGGATAGACCGACATCGGGGCCATCGCCCGCACCGTCGTCATCGCCGTCACCGGCTCGCCGCGCGACATCAGCCAGTTCCGCAGTGCCCCGGCCACCACGGCCAGCACGACGTCGTTGACGTCGCAGTCGTAACGCGACCGCACCTGGCGGTAGTCCTCCAGCCGATGGCCGGCCACGGCGAAGCGGCGGTTGCGCGACACCCTCGCGTTCAGCGGGCTGTTCGGCGCTGTGCCGCGCGCGAAGGTGCGCGCGGCGTCGACGAACCGGCGCCCGACATCCACCAGCTGACCCGCGTTCGTCGTCACCTCCGTCACCGCCGAGCGCACGGCCCCAAGCCGCTCGGCGGGACGCGTCACCCATTCGCCGACAGCGCCGAGGAACAGCTGACGGTCGCTCGGCTCACGCGCAGGAATCCAGATGTCCTCACCGAACTCCGGCGGCTTCTGGGTGCGATCGGCGACGACATGGCCGACCTCCAGCGCCGTCATTCCGTTCACCAGCGCCTGGTGCGATTTGGTGTAGACGGCGATGCGGTTACGGGCCAGGCCCTCGATCAGATACATCTCCCACAGCGGCCGCGACTTGTCCAGTGGCCGCGAGCCGAGCCGCGCGATGAGCTCGTGCAGCTGCGCATCGCTGCCCGGCGAAGGCAGCGCCGACCGCCTGATGTGGTAGGTGATGTCGAAGTCGCGGTCGTCGACCCAGACCGGGCGCGCCAGGCCCAGCGTCACCTCGCGGACCTTCTGGCGGTAGCGCGGGATCTGCGGCAGCCGTTTTTCGACAGCGGCGAGCAGGGCTTCATAGCTCAGCCCGGTCCGGGGCTTACGCAGGATCGACAGCGTGCCGACGTACATCGGGGTTGCGGAGTCTTCCAGGTGATAGAACGACGCGTCCGACGCCGACAACCTGGTCACCATTGAAGTGCAACCCCCCTTTGACGCTTTTCCCTGTCGACGAACCCCCGTGCAGGTTATCGGCCGGTTCAGTGCCTGTGCATCACGGGTGCATTCGGCGTCAGGAATGTCCCAGGGCCGTGCGATCATGAATAAGTCTGCGACTCTCCAGCAGATGCCATCGCTATCGCACCGACCGCTGGAGAGCACCGATGACCGCATCCCGGATTTCGCCCGACCCCCTCTCGCTCACGACGCCGATCATCGACTGTGAGCCACCGCCGGTCGGAATCACCGCTTGCCCGCCGCCCTCACCGGCCGCGCTGCATCGACGCACTGCGCGCTCGCTCCGGTCGGTGCCGCGCCCGGTGCCCCGCGATCCGTTGCCGCCCCGCTCGGCGCTGGTGTTCGCCGACACGGCGCTGCGCCGCGTTCTGGAAGTCGCGGATCGGCGCAGGCCCATCGCGCAACTGCGTCCACTGGTGGCGCCCGCACTCATCGACACCGTCATCGGGCTGACCCGAGCGCCGCACACCGCAGTCGCGACGCTACGGCGCGTCCGGTTGCGCATGGTCGACGGCGATGAAGGAAATCAAGCCGAGGTGTTCGGCACTTACACCCGCGGACCTCGCAGTCTCGCCATCGCAGCACGGATCGAACTGCACCGTGACCGCTGGCGAATTGTCGCCTTACAGCTCGGATGAGGCGGCTAGCGTTATCCACGTGCAAGGAAACACCGTCAGTGTCGAACTGGTCATCAACGCGCCTTCCGCCCAGATCTTCGCGCTAATAGCCGACGCCGGAAAGCATTCCAGCATCGACGGGTCCGGCACGGTGGACCACTCCGTGCCCATTGTCGCCGGCCGCGCGGCTCCGGGAGAGAAGTCGCAACCCTTGGAGCTCGGCTCGAAGTTCGGCATGTCTATGCGCGGACGACCGGAGACGCTGTTCCTGCCGTACCGCACCACAAACACCGTGATCGAATTCGAGCCCGATCGCCGCATCGCGTGGCAGACCAGGATGGGCCCCCTCGGCCTGATCGGCGGGCGGATCTGGCGCTACGAGCTCACCCCGGGCGACGGCGGCACGCTGGTCCGTGAGACGTGGGACGTCTCGCAGGACCGGCAGCGGCCCGTGCTCAGGATTGGCGCGATGCCCAAGCAGGCCGAAGACGGTATGCGCGCGACGTTGAAGCGCATCGCCGCACTCCTCGAGCCGTGAGCGAGCTGATCTAGCTCCTGCGGCTGTCCTTGGCGTCTCTGGCCTGCTGACGCGCGGCTTCACGCCGCTCACGCCGAGTGCCGCCGATGGGTGCGGCTTGCTTGGCGGCACTGCTGGACCGCTGCACCGCCGCCGACCCGTCCTCGGATGGCCCGCTGTACGTCAGCGGCGGCGCTTTGTCGTCAATTCCCTTGGCGCGCAACCCCGCCGGACGTTCCTTTGTGGCGACAGCACTCTCCTGGGCCTTGGCGGCGGCCTCCGCGGCGAACGCCGCCAACCCGGAAGGCGCGTCGACCGGCGCCACGGCAGGTGCTGGCGCCGCCTCCACGGTGACGTTGAACAGGAAGCCCACCGACTCTTCCTTGAGCCCCTCGAGCATGCCGACGAACATGTCGTAGCCCTCGCGCTGGTACTCGACCAGCGGGTCACGCTGTGCCATCGCCCGCAGCCCGATGCCCTCCTTGAGGTAGTCCATCTCGTAGAGGTGCTCACGCCACTTGCGGTCGAGCACGTTGAGCAGCACGTTGCGCTCCAGCTGGCGCATCGCGCCGTCGCCTGCGATCTCCTCGAGCTGCTTCTCGCGTTCGGCGTAGGCGCGCTCGGCGTCGGCGACCAACGCACCGAGCAGCTCGTCGCGGGTCAGCTCACCCGGCTCGCCGACGGCGTCGGAGTCCACAAGGTCGTGGTGGTCGATGCCGACCGGGTACAGCGTGCGCAGCGCCGTCCACAACGATTCCAGGTCCCAGTCTTCGGCGTAGCCCTCGGCGGTGGCGCCCTCGACGTACGCGGTGACCACGTCGATGAGCATCTTGTGGGCCTGCTCCGCGAGGTTCTCCCCCTCGAGGATGCGGCGACGCTCGTCGTAGATGACCATGCGCTGCTTGTTCATCACTTCGTCGTACTTGAGGACGTTCTTGCGAACCTCGAAGTTCTGCTGCTCAACCTGCGTCTGCGCGCTCTTGATCGCCCGGGAGACCATCTTCGCCTCGATCGGCACATCGTCGGGCAACTGCAGCCGGTTGAGGAGCGCCTCCAACGTCTCGCCGTTGAAGCGCCGCATCAGCTCGTCGCCGAGCGACAAATAGAACCGCGATTCGCCTGGGTCGCCCTGACGGCCAGATCGGCCGCGCAGCTGGTTGTCGATGCGGCGGGATTCGTGACGCTCGGTGCCAAGCACGTAGAGGCCGCCGACGGCGATGACGTCCTCCGCCTCCTCGGCCGCGTCGGCCTTGACCTGCGGCAGCACCTCATGCCACGCCGCCTCGTAATCCTCGGGAGTCTCGACGGGGTCAAGGCCCCGCTCACGCAGCCGCTTGTCGGCCAGGAAGTCGACGTTGCCGCCGAGCACGATGTCGGTGCCACGGCCTGCCATGTTGGTGGCGACGGTGATCGCGCCGAGACGACCTGCCTCGGCGATGATGCCGGCCTCCTGCTCGTGGTACTTCGCGTTGAGCACGTTGTGCGGGATGCGGCGCTTCTGGAACTGACGCGACAGGTATTCGGACCGCTCGACGCTCGTGGTGCCGATCAGGACCGGCTGGCCCTTCTCGTAGCGTTCGCTGACGTCGTCGACGACCGCGATGTACTTGGCCTCTTCGGTCTTGTAGATCAGGTCGGACTGGTCGGCGCGGATCATCGACTTGTTGGTGGGGATGCTGACCACGCCGAGCTTGTAGATCTCGTGCAGCTCAGCGGCCTCGGTCTGGGCGGTGCCCGTCATGCCGGCGAGCTTGTCGTACAGGCGGAAGTAGTTCTGCAGCGTGATGGTGGCCAGCGTCTGGTTCTCGGCCTTGATCTCGACGTGCTCCTTGGCCTCGATGGCCTGGTGCATGCCCTCGTTGTATCGGCGGCCGAGCAGCACGCGGCCGGTGAACTCGTCGACGATCAGCACCTCGCCGTCGCGGACGATGTAGTCCTTGTCGCGCTGGAACAGCTCCTTGGCCTTGACGGCGTTGTTGAGGTAGCTGACCAGCGGCGAGTTGGCGGCCTCGTAGAGGTTGTCGATGCCGAGCTGATCCTCGACGAGCTCGACGCCGACTTCGTGCACGCCGATCGTGCGCTTGCGCAGGTCGACCTCGTAGTGGACGTCCTTTTCCATCAGCGGCGCCAGCCGGGCGAACTCGGTGTACCAGTTCGACGCGCCATCGGCGGGGCCGGAGATGATCAGCGGCGTGCGGGCCTCGTCGATCAGGATGGAGTCGACCTC
>JAVXWV010000687.1:0-4565 GCA_032230775.1 Mycobacterium sp.
GTGGTGGTGCTCCAGCCGGGCATGATCCCCAAGACACCGTCAGGCAAGCTGCGACGCGCCCACGCGCTCGCGCTGGTGAATTGACGGTCTAGAGGGACAATCTGCGCCCAACGGCGAGTAGATTTGTCCCTCAAGATGGCTGAATACGACGCGCAGCCCGGTCGCCAGACACCAGCGCAGTCCGACCTCTCCCAGGCACAGTTGGAGGCCGACGAGATCGACCTGTACACGGGGCTCAGGGGGGTAGCCGGACTGGTGGCAGGCGCCCGCGGGGTGATCGATCTGCTCGGCGACGTGGCGGAGTTCGCGGCGCAGGCCATCCCCGGTGTCGACGGTGTGGGCGTGTCGCTGATCCAGCCGAATGACCACACACCGCGCATCCAAACATGGGCTGCCACAGCGGAGTTGGTGCACGACATCGACGTCATCCAGTACGAGGAGCTCGAGGAAGGCCCGTGCATCACGTGTATGGAGTTGAAGCGGGCAATCGTCAGTGGATCGCTGGGCAGTGACGGCCGATGGCCGCGCTTCGGCGGGCGGGTGGCGCGGATGGCCATTCATTCGGCGCTGTCGCTGCCGCTCATGGTGGGCGATCAGGTGATCGGCGCAATCAATACCTACGCGGGCGCCCGCGACGCGTTCGGCGACCACGCCGTGCGGTTGGGTACACAGTTCGCCGGGCCTGCAGCGGTGTCGGTATACAACGCGCAACTGCTGGCAGGGGCCCAGGAGCGGACGAAACAGCTGCAGCGCGCTCTCGAGAGCCGGGCGGTGATCGATCAGGCGATCGGCATCATTCGAAGCCGGTCAGGTGTCAGCGCGGAGGTAGCCTTCGACCGGCTCACCCGGCTGAGCCAGACCGAGAACATCAAGCTGCATGTCGTTGCCGAGCGGATGGTGGAGGAAGCGGCGCGGCGCGCACTTGCGCGGCACCGCCCTTAAGCCCTTAAGCCCTTAAGACGGTGGGGCCGAAGCGAATTCGGAGATCGCCGCCAGCAGCGCCGGGCGGGAGTGTCGATCGGTCATAAGCCGCCGGGCGACGTCGGTCAGGTGGTCGCCGTTGGTGCGCGCGTACCTCCGCAGCAGCTGAAAGGCCTGCTCGACTGAGATGTCGAGGCTTTCGCGGAGGAAGCCCTTGGCCTGCTCGACGAGGACGCGGCTGGTCAGCGCGGAGCGCAGTTGCGGCATCACGGTCCAGGGCGTGGGGGCGTGCTCCTGCAGAATCGCGACCGACGCGATGTGGGCCAGGGTTTGGCCGACCAGGAGATCAGCGTCGCTGAGAGCACCGGGGCGCGCGCCGAAGAAGCCGAGTGCTCCCAGGACGATGCCGGCGGCGCGCATCGGGACGGCGTGCACGGAGGCGAAGCCGGCGTCCAGCGCGGCCGGGACAAACCGTGGCCAACGGTCGGCTTCGGCCTGGAGGTCGGCCACGGAGACCGGCTGACCGGTGGAATAGCAGTCCATACAAGGACCTTCGTCGGCCTGTAACTGGAACAGTTCCAGTTCGTGGGTTTCCTCGGAGGTGGCCGCGAGCAAGCGGAGCTGCTCGAGCGGGTCGACGAGCAGGAGCCCGGCCGCCTCAACATCGAGCAGCTGGGCGCAGCGCTCGGTGAGTTCCGTCAGCAGGTCGACGACGTCGAAGTCGGCGAGCAGGCTGTCGACAAGCGATACGACCGCGTCCAGTACACGGGTTTCACGAGGGGTTTCGGTCATATCTCGCACTCCTTCCTGGGTAGGGCGTGCACTAGTCGGCCTCCAGCTTGATGCGCCGGTCGAGGATGTCGCGGGCGACGTCGGTGGAGCTGCGGCCGGTGGCGTAGGCGTGGGCGCGCAGGCGCACCAGGGCCTCGGCGGGTTCGACGCCGAGTTGGGCGACCAGCATGCCGGTGGCCTGGCTGACCTCGGCGCGGGACAGCGCGTTAAGTTCGGCCCAGGCGTTGCTCTCCGGATCGTCGACGGCCGCCAGGAGGTTGTCGTTCATGAGGTCGAGCAGTGGGACGCCTGCGATTTCGGCGGCGACGATGGCCCCGGCGAAATTGTCCTCGTCGAGGCGGCCGGGTTGGGCGCGGAAGAAGTCAAGGGCGCCGATGTGTTCACCGGCGACGAGGACGGGCATAGCGAAGACGCCGCGGATCTGGTGGGAGAGCAGGGCAGGGCCGTAGATGGGCCAGCGGGCTTCGTCGGGGTCGGCGAGATCGGCGACGAGGACCGGGCTGCGGGTCGAGACGGAGTCCAGGCAGGGGCCTTCGCCGAGGGTGAACTGGAGCTCGTCGTAGGTCCGGCCTGCGGCGCCGCTAGATCCGAGTGTCCCGCTGCTGGCGCCGTCGAAGACGAGCGAGATGGCCGCGGCATCGATGTCGAAGAGCGACACGCAGGCCTCGCAGAGCCGGTCGGCGGCCTCTACCCCCCGCCGCCCGTCAACCGCAGCGAGGAGTTGGTCGTGGATTGCCACATTTAACCGGACGGAGGCGGTGTCGGTGGCGCGGTCATACCCCCACTGTCCACTAGTTGTGGCGGTATTACGAGGGCTGGCGGTGTGGGTGTTGAGGCGGTCAACAACCGACGCGGGAGAAGAAGGCGCCTGCGAAGAGAGCGATGATCAGGGCGATGGTGACCTGGCCGGAGACCGCTGCGAAGACGATGCCTGCGATGGCGGAGATGCCGATCAAAACGAGCAACACCCCGAGCAGCACGCGGTGGCCGTCGAGGGACGAGCTGGGGTGAACCGGCCGGACGGGCCGCGGCTCCCTCATGGGGTCCTTGTTTGCGCCGATCATTGCCCGTCCCTTCGTGTGACAGCGGACACAATGTAGCGCATAAGTGACGGCCCTCACAGCATGAGGAGATTGCAATTCGCATAGCCGCTGGCAAACAACGGTCGTTAGTGCGACTACTGGTGTCGTCTAGGACAGGGCGCTGCCCGTGCGCCATTGGTCCCACGGCACGGTCCAGTCGCCGTTGTCCCACAGCTTCAGGGGCGACCCGCCGGTGTTGCGGATCTCGACGACGTCGCCGGGTACGGAGAAGTTGTAGAACCATTGGGCGTTGTCGCTGTTGAGGTTCAGGCAGCCGTGGCTGGTGTCGGTGTTGCCCTGCGCCCACACCGTCGCGTTGAGCTGATGGAGGTAGATGCCGTCCTTGCTGATGCGGGTGGCGTAGGGAATGGTCTCGCGGTAACCGAGGCGGGAGTTGATGGGCAGCCCGAAGGTCGAGGAGTCCATGATCACCGGGTTGGCCTTGTCCATCACGGTGTAGACACCCGGCGGCGTCCAGAAGCTCAGCGTGTTGCCGCCGATTTCCTGGGTGCCGCCCATGCCCATCGAGGTCGGCATGGTTCGGACGACCTTGCCGTTCTCGGAGACGGTGACTTGCTTGGTGTTGTCGTCGGCGATCGAGATGTGCGAGTCGCCGATGCGGAAGGACAGGTGCTCGTCTTCTTGACCGTAGAGCCCGTCGCCGAGCGGAGCGCCGTAGAGGTTGGCCGCGACGGTGACGGATGTGCCTGGGGCGTAATACTTCTCGGGCCGCCAGTGCGCGGTCTGGTCGTCGAGCCAGTTCCACGACCCGGCGGTCGGCGGGTTGGTGGTGACGACGAGGTGACGTTCGGCGTTGGCCTTGTTGCCGATGGGCTCGTCGAACTTCGCGACGACCACCATGCCGACGCCGTAGGTTGCGCCGTCCTGCAGCAGGCCACCCGCTGTCGTTTCGAAATAGACCTCGGTCTGGTTGCCGGGGCTAAGGGTGGTGAAGCTGGACGTCTGGCGGCTCGGCATGCCGCTGGGGCCGCGGGCGGCAATGGTCATGGTGTAGGTGCGGCCGTAACCGAGTTGAGTGGTCGGCTTCCACACCGTCCCATCCGGGGTGAGCACACCGGGGATCGCCTTGCCGGAGTCACTGCGCATGTCGACATCGGTGATCGTCCCGCTGGTGGCAGTGACAAGCACGGGGCCCGCGGGACTAACGTGGTCGGCACCCGACGACGGTGCAGTCCACACCGCAGCAGGCTGCGGTGGCGCGGGCTTCGACGCCACCTGCGGGACGGGCGACGCGGTCAGCGTCTGACAACGGCCGGCGCAGTCCGGAGTGGTCGACAGGACGACACCGCCGAGCACCGCGATGACGGCGCACACAGCCGCCAGGCAGGCACCGCGGACACGGCGGGTAGACGTCAACTTTTCTCCATGTGGTTCGGCGAGGGCCGGGACGGCTCAATATTAGACGCAGGGTCTCCGGGTCCGCGCAACTCGGCTGAGCTGTGCGGATTCGTAATGGTCTTGTTGCGCGGGTGAATTCAGGGCGTCACCCCGCAGTGTCCGCGGCGGCCCAGTCGTAGGGCAGGAACTATCCGTCAAATGAGACGACGACGCGGTCGCCAGACGGGTGCGACTTCTTCTCAATAATGAGGCTGAAATTGATGGCGCTCATGAAGCCGTCGCCGAACTCTTCGTGGATGAGCTCCTTGATGGCGCCGCCGTAGACCTGGAGGACTTCGTAGAAGCGGTAGATGGTCGGGTCGGTGGGCACGACGGTGGGAAGGCCGCCGCGCATCGGGACGGCGGCGAGCA
>JAVXWV010000726.1:0-5712 GCA_032230775.1 Mycobacterium sp.
GTCGGGGCGATCCCGCTGATGCCGGGCGGGCTGCTGGTGGTCGAGGCCGTGCTGGTGCCCGGCCTGGTGTCGTCAGGAATGACCCTGGCCGCCGCCATCTCCGCGATGCTCATCTACCGGTTGATCAGCTGGATCTTCATCTCAGCGATCGGCTGGGTGGTGTTCTTCTTCGTGTTCCGCACCGAGAAGGACATCGACCCCGACGCCACCGCCAACGGTGATGTCGAGCAGCCGCCGCAGTTCAGCCCCGACCCAGAGGCGTGGCATGAACCCGAACCCGAACAGTAGAGAAACCATACGCCGTCTTTGCCGGATCTTCGCTGTGCTCGCGGGAATTGCCGCGTTGACACCTGCATGCATGCCCACACCCGAAAGCCCTTCGGCACCAAGGACTTCGACCACCGCCTCCGCGGCCCCAGACAGCGGTCCCGCGGTCGTCACCCCGCTGTTGGCCAGTGTCATCGCGCCGCCGATCCCCGTGCCTGCCACCGACGGCACGGTCCACCTGGCCTACGAACTGCTGTTGACCAACGTGCTCAACCAAGAGCTGACCCTGACATCGTTGGACGTGCGTGCCTCCGATCACACCCTGCTGAACCTGGCCGGTGACCGTCTCGCCTACTGGACGCGGGTCTTCGGAAACCACACACCTACAACGCAACTCGGGCCGGTCCAGGCCGCGGCGGTGTGGCTGGACGTGGTGCTCGACCAAGGCGCCCCGGTTCCAAAAGACCTGGTGCATGCGGTCGGGGTTTCGCTAGCTCATCCGGAGCCGCCGCTGTTTCCCGCGACGATGACCGAGACCGTGGCGCCTGTCACCGTGCAGACCCGCAACCCGCCGGTGATCGCGCCGCCGCTGGTCGGCACGAACTGGGTGGATGCCAATAGTTGTTGCGATATGACGCCGCACCGGATGGCGCTGAATCCACTCAATGGGCAGCTCTGGGCGGCCGAGCGGTTCGCCATCGACTACGTGCAGCTGCTTCCGGATGGCCGACTGTTCAACGGCGACAAGACCAAACCGGAGAGCTACCCCGGCTTCGGGGCCGACATCCATGCCGTTTCCGAGGGCCGCGTGGTCGCAGTGGTGGACGGTCTGCCCGACCAGGTTCCCGGCACGAACCCCACCGGCCTGCCGCTCGACCAGTACGCGGGCAATCACATCGTTCAGGTCCTGGGAGACGGCAACTACGCGCTGTACGCGCATCTGAAGACCGGCAGTATCAAAGTCGAGGTGGGCGACCGGGTGAGCCAGGGGCAGGTGATCGCGTCGCTGGGAAACTCCGGCAATACCGACGGTCCGCACCTCCATTTCCACGTCATGAGCACCCCCGATCCGCTGCGGTCCAATGGGCTGCCGTTCGTGCTGTCGTCGTTCAAACTCGACGGACGCATCACGTCGATGGATGCCGAAGATGCCATCGAAGCAGGCAAGCCGGCACCGATGCAGCCCAACTTCAGCCCGCGCGATGAATCCGCCGTCAGTCCACTGGTTTTGGACGTGATGAGCTATGCCGGTCGATGACGGGCGTGTCCGACCGGCGCTGATCGCCCTGTTCGCCGACGTGGTCTGCGTGATCGTGTTCTGCACGATCGGGCGCCGAAGTCACGCAGAGGGGTTGACGGTGGCGGGGATCGCGCAGACCGCGTGGCCGTTTCTGGCGGGCACCGGCGTCGGGTGGCTGGTCATCGGCGCGTGGCGCAGGCCATTCAGTGTCATCCCCGTCGGCGCGGTCGTGTGGGTGTGCACGGTCGTGGTGGGAATGGTGTTGCGCAAGCTGACATCTGCGGGTGTGGCGCCGAGCTTCGTCGTCGTGGCATCTGTGTCGACCGCCGTGCTCCTGCTGGGCTGGCGCGGCGCAGCCGCGCTCGTGCGACGCGGCTGACGCTATTCGGGATTCGCAGGCGGCTCAGGCGAAGTCGAGATGGTCAACGTCGCACGCAACCCGCCGAGCGGTCCGTTGGACAATTCGATGCGGCCGCCGTGTAACGCCGCCTGCTGGGCCACCAGCGCCAGGCCCAGACCCGAGCCCCCCGGTGCCGCGTTGCTGCCACGGGAGAATCGGCCGAGCACAGTTTGATGCTCCTCCTCCGGCAGACCTCTGCCGTTGTCGTCGACGACGATCGCTATCGTGTGCGCATGGCGGTTAGCCGCCAACACAATTCGCGTCGCGTTCCCGTGCGTCACCGCGTTGCGCACCAAGTTGTCGGCCGCGAGACGCAGCCCGCCAGGCCAGCCCCAGATGGCCCCGAGGTCATCCACGGCCTCGACCACGATTTCCACGTCGCCGCCGGTGCGCATGTTCTCCCGCGCGACGCGGTCGAGCAGGTCGGTGACGTCGATGAGTTCACGGTCCTCGGCCTGCGCAAGTTGGCCCGACGCGAGCTGCCCGAGCGCGGTGATGATGGCCTCCACCCGGCGCTGCGCACGCGAAAGATCCTGCACCACTTCGGCTCTCTCGTCGTCTGGCAGGTCGTGGATCCGCAGGGTGTCCAGGTCGGCGCGCATCGCCGTCAGTGGGGTGCGCAGTTCGTGCGCGGCATTGGCGGCGAAATCCTGTGCGGCCTGCAGGGAGTTGGTGGTGGCCTGCTGAGCGGCGGCAAGCCGGCTCAACATCGCGGACATCGCCTCGGACAGGTCCTCGGCCTCGCGGACGCCGCGCACTTCGGGCATGCGCTCAGTGTCTTTGCCCAGCCGTTTGGTGTGCTCGGTCAATCTGCGCAGCGGCCGAATCGCGGGACCGGCGAGCAACCAGCCGAGACCCGCGGCGATCAGCACCGTCACCAGCCCGACGGCCGAATAGAGCGGAATCCTGCCGCGGTTCAACAGAATGCTGTCGGCCCGGATGCCGACCGACATCAGCACGCCGCCCTGTTGGTCGACCGTGATGGTGCGGACCCGGTATTCGACGCCGTTGACTACGACCGTCGCGGTGCCAAGCGGCAGCGCGGGCAATTGGAACCCACGCTGGAACATCACTTGCCCGGTGGACTCGGAGCGCCCGGTGGTGAGCACGCCGCGGCGCGCATCGTCCAGGTGCTCGGGATACATGCTGGCGTCGATGATCGAGTCGAGTCGCCGATCCAGTTGCGCGGCATCGTTATTCGCCAGGACAACCGAGGTGAGTATTGTGAACGCGGCAACGACCGCGGCCGCGGCGGCGGCGGCGGCGATCGCGACCCTGGTGCGCAACGAGGCGGACCGCAGGAACCGCGGCCAGCGCACTTACGGCTCGTCCCGCAACACGTACCCGATCCCGCGAACCGTGTGGATCACCCTCGGCAAGCCGTCGCGTTCAAGCTTGCGCCGCAGATAGGAGATGAACACGTCGGCGACGTTTGTGTCGACGTCGAAGTCGTAGCCCCACACCAGTTCCAGCAGCCGCTGGCGCGACAACACCACACCGGCGTTCTCCGCAAGCACCGCCAGCAGGTCAAATTCCCGCTTGGTCAGGTCGACACGCTCGCCGTCGACGAACACCAACCGGCGGGCGGTGTCGATGGTCAGCGGACCGACCGTCATCGTGTCGGACGACTGATCCGAATTGCTCGCACGCCGCAACAGGGCGTGCAACCGCGCCACCAACTCGCCCAAATCGAACGGCTTGGTCAGGTAGTCGTCCGCACCGGCCTCCAGGCCAGCGATCCGGTCGTTGACGGTGTCGCGTGCGGACAGCACGCATATCGGGATGTCATTGCCCAACGCCCGCAGTGCGGTCACCACGGCGACGCCGTCGAGCTCCGGCATCTGGACGTCCAGAACCAGCGCGTCATGAGATTCGTTGGACAGCAGCCGCAGCGCCTCTTTGCCGTTCGCCGCGACCCGAACGTCGAATCCCGAGTGCCGCAAACCACGTGCGACCGAGGTTCTAACGTCCGGGTCGTCGTCGACCATCAGCACCGTGCGGCTTGCGCCCTCATGCACGGGCGGTTCGCCAACCCGCACGCGAGCTACGGAATGGATGGTGCTGGTGCGGAACCGCAGCGATTCTTCAGGTCGACCAACGGCTGGCGGATCCCCGTCAGGTCGGCCTTGGTTTGAGGATTCGCATCCAGATACGTCCTGACGTCGTCGCGGATCTGTTCGCGCGGCTTACCCTCGAGACTGGTGAAGAACCAGTTCACGTCTGGGTGTGTGAACAGGTACGCGGACGTCGACGCCGAGACGCCCGAAGCCACGCCTGCCAAGTCGGCGGCGCTGCAGTTCGGCGGGTTGTTCGCGGGGTCGTCGGCCATTGCCGATGGCAGGGCACCAAACAACATCGCACCGGCAATCGCACCGGTGCCGACCACACCAGCTACCGCACGCCGCGCGGTACGGGCCGAGAGCAACATGGACAGGCTCCTTCATATGAAGTGGAGAGGCCGTAACCCGTGGCGGTTCCGACAATTAAAAGCTAAGCAGAAAGGGTCCCGACTTTCTTGCCTTGCGGCTAACCAATCGGGAGAAAGTCTGAATCCGCAGCTCAGCGGCCTCACCTGCGACGCTGCGCGCGGCGGCCGGTGCTAGCGGGTGGTGACTGTCGAAGGGCCGGGCAGCGGCCCGCCGCCCTGCGTGGCCGCCGACGAAGGCGACGGCAAACCGGGCACCCCTGCGGTGGGCCCACCCATCGTCTGCGCGGTCTGCAGTGCTCCTGGCAAACCTCCGGGCAGGGCGCCGCCCTGCTGCTGCGCGGCCTGCATCAGGCCCATCAGCTGAGGCAGGCTGATCGGCAGCTTGCAACGGGCGGACAGGTTGACCAGCGGCTGCTGCAGCTGCTGCATGTCCTTGGCGACTTGTGGGTTGGCGTCGAAGTAGTTCTTGACCGCTCCCAACGACTGCGGCCCGGCCTGCTGCTGGGAGATGGTCGTCAGCGCCTGATTGGTCTCGGGGTGCGAGTCGAGGTAGGTGCCCGTCGACGTGGCGACCGAGCCGATGGTCCTTGCCAATTCACTCGCCGCGCAGGGATCGGTCGCCGCGGTTGCCGAGGGCACAGGGTTTCCGATCAGTGCCGCCACAATGGCACCGCCGACGGCCGACGCAGCGAACATCGCACACAGGCTACGGTGCAGCGCCCTATTGGTCGTTCTCATGGACCTACTCCTTACGGTTTGCGAACGAATTTGACGCTGTCGCAAACGCACTGCGATCGGACGATTTGGGTTTCCCGACCCTGTAGTCCTCGGCACATACTGCCATCTACGCCGATGCGCCCGCCAATTCAGCGAACGAACGGGCAGGTGAACAACAGGAACTCCGCAGCATCGCGTAACGCTGAGCACCGTTTTAGCGAGAAGGGTTAGAGCACGGTTAGGGCGTTGCTGAGGGCGCGGCACCCTACCCCACGCTGTTGTACCCTCACGCTAGGCAAGGCCGGGCAGAAAGCGGGGAGTTCGCTATCCAGCAGTTCATGATGCGCTTGAGCAGCAACCTGCGTAGGTATCGCTGGGCGGTGTTCGCGGCGTGGCTACTTCTCCTGGTTCCCTCGATCTATCTGGCGATGCACCAGTCCGGCAACCTCACCGGCGGTGGGTTCGAAGTCGAAGGTTCCCAGTCTCTGCACGTGCAGCGCGAGCTCGAGCAGCACTTCCCCGGCCAGGGGGCGTCCCCGCTGGCCCTGGTCGCGGCCCCACGCGCGGACGCGTCCTTCGACGACATGACCTCAGCGGTCACCCGGCTCGAACACATCGCCGCCGAGGTGCCAAGCGTCAAGGTGGTGCCGAACCGGCAGC
>JAVXWV010000743.1:0-6012 GCA_032230775.1 Mycobacterium sp.
CCGCCCTCGTTCATAGCGTCATACATCTCGACGATCTTTTCGCCGCCGCCGAGTCCGGTGCCGATGACGACCGAGAAACGATCGGGATCGACCTCGGGCGTACCCGCGGCGTCCCATAACTGGTTGCCCAGGTACTTGGCCATCCGCTGGACGTACGACATGCGCCGCAGTTCCAGCCGAGTCATCAGTGGGTCGAGGGGCTCCTTGAGGTGCCCCCCGATCCTGACCTGCAGGTCCCACTTGGTGACGAACTCGTCCTCGAGTACGTGGATGCCGCTTTCCCCGGCCAGCAAGCCCTTCCCCGTGCTCTCGATGTCCGGTGCGATGGAAGTCGTCGCCGTAACGGCGGTCACCACAACACTGGGGAAGCCGCCGTTAGCAGTGGAAGGCTTGGTCACTTGTCTCCCGAACCCATCTGTGCCCGGATGGCCGCGGCGGCCTCGGGGTTCTCTTCCTCGAGCTTCTGGATGTAGGAGACGACGTCACCGACGGTGCGCAGCCCGGCGAGGTCCTCGTCGGGGATCTTCACGCCGTACTTGTCCTCGGTCTGCACAGCGATCTCGACCATCGACAGCGAGTCGATGTCCAGGTCGTCGACGAACGACTTCTCCGGGGTGACCTCGGACGGCTCGATACCGGTGACCTCTTCGATGATCTCGGCGATACCGGCGATGATTTCATCCTGGGTGGTTGCCACAGTGGCTCCTTCTAATTTGTTGTTACGGCCAACTGACGTTGGTTTGTGGTTGTTACTCCCCGGCGAGCCGGGATTCATGCCCGGAGAGCTCGGCGAGCCCGTCCAGATCAGCGGGGGACTTGACGGCGTGCGTCGGCACCCCCCGAAGTTCGCGCTTGGCGATTCCGGCGAGGGTTCCGGCGGGCGGAAACTCGACGATCGCGGTCACGTTCTGCTGACGCAGCGTCTCGGTGCAGAGATCCCACCGGACCGGCCGGGTCAGCTGCGAAACGAGCTTGTTCATGGCGTCCGCGGCCGAGGAGACGGGCTGCCCGTCGGCGTTCGACAGCAGCGTCGCGGTCGGCTCGTTTGTGGTGACGCTCTCGGCCGCGCTGGCATATGCGTCGGTGGCCGAGGCCATGAAGTGGGTGTGGAAGGCGCCTGCGGTGGCCAGCTGGCGCACCCGGGCCTTGGCGGGGGGATCCTCGGCCAGCTTGTCGAGAGCCGATAGTGCGCCTGCGGCCACGATCTGGCCCGCCGCGTTGCGGTTCGCGGGAACCAGGTCGAGCGCCTCGAGGCGGGCGAGCACCTCGGCCTCCTCACCACCGAGCACCGCGGACATGCCGGTCGGCTCGAGTGCACACGCCTTGGCCATCTCCGAGCCGCGGGTGGCGGCCAGCTTGACGGCGTCGTCGGCGGAGATGACGCCTGCGATCGCGTAAGCGGCGATCTCACCGACGGAGTGGCCTGCCACGGTGACGTCCTTACCGGACAACAGCCCGCGCCTCGCCAGCTCTTCGTGGGCCAGCAGCGTCGCGGCCACGACAAGGGGCTGGGTCACTGCGGTGTCGGTGATTTCCTCGGCCGTCGCGGTGGTGCCCAGCCGTGCCAGGTCCAGCCCGCTGATGGTCGACCAGGCGTCGATACGGTCGGCAGCGCCGGCCAACTCGAGCCACGGGGCGAGCATGCCGGGAGTCTGGGAACCCTGTCCGGGCGCGAGGAATGCAAGCACGTCTTTAAGAGAACACTGTGAAACCGGTTTTGCGTGGTGTAAGAGACTATGAACATACTCTTATGTTTTTGTAGGTAGTCCACAAAATAGCATGTCATGGGACTCCACCGAGACCTTGCCGCAACCTTTTACCCGGCGCGATCCACTCCTTGATCTCTCAAAGTGACCCCCGTCACCGACCCGGAGGCGCTATTTGACGAGTTGGAATGCTGAGGTTGACGGCCGAGCCTGCCAAGCGTCGCGGCTACCCGCAGCACGTAAGCGTCGCGCGGAAGCGTGGGATCGCGGCCGGTGAAATCGGCGATTCGTTTGAGCCGGTAGCGGACGGTATTTGGATGAACGAACAATTTGCGAGCACACGCCTCGATCGCGCCGCCAGAGTCCAGGTACGCGTCCAACGTCTCGCCCAACGCCGGGCCCGCATCGGCCAGCGGCCTCATCACCTCGGTCTCCAGCGCCGCGATCGCCGTCGCGTCCCCGAGTAGTGCGCGTTCGGGGAGCAGCTCGCGGGATGACACCGGCCGCGGCGCTCCGGTCCAGCCGGCCACGGCGTTCATCCCGGCGATTGCCTCCGTGGCGCTGCGGTGTGCGGTGCTCAACGTCGGGGCCATGGGCCCGACCACCACCGGCCCGTCCGCGAATACGCCGAGCAGCTCATTCAGGAAGCGGTCGGTGGGAGAGAGCACACCGGACACGATGGCGACCAGCCAGGTGCCGTGCACATCGGACAACGCCGCACGGCCGTTGCGGCTGGCGACGTCATGGACGTCCTCGCTGGCAAGGTCGATGCGGCCCGGCTGCGGCAGGCCCACTACGACGGTGGCCGGCGAGGTAGCCTCCCAGTTCAGCGCGGCGGCCTGGGATTGCAGCTCGGGTCCGGTGTCACCCCGGACCACTGCGTCGACGAGGTTGGCCTCCATTCGGGTGTCCCATGCGCCACGCGCTTCGGCCTGGTCGGCATAGGCGGTGGCGGCGGCGAACGCCAAATCGCGGCTGTACCGCAGGATTCCGGCGGTCATGGCGGTCAGCTGGTCCTCCGAGCGTGCCAGCTGCGGCACCACTTCCTCGAAGTACTCCATGGTGGTCCGCACCATTTCCACGGACTGCCGCAGCGCGATGCGCCGCCTGAGATCCTGCGGGACGACCTCGAAGGCCTGCGCTGTATAGCCGACGTCGCTCTGCGGGTCGCGCATCCACTCGACGAAGTTGACCACCGCGGTCTGCACGACCAGTTGCACACTGGCCCGCTGCGACGCCTCCAGCTCGGCGAAGAACGGCAGTCGCTCCTCCATGGCGTGCACCGCCTGGGTGGCCAGCCGTCCGGAATACTGCTTCAACCGCCGCAGCACGGAGTCGGGAACCGTCTCGAGCACTTCGAGCGTGGACCTCGGCGGGACGAACCGATTGTCGATCATCCCTAAAAGCTACGCCGTCGCCCTGTCAGTTTCCTCCAACGAGGCCGCCTCCGGCAACGCAAACGAGGCCGCCTCCGGCGACGCAAA
Source organism: Mycobacterium sp. (assembly GCA_032230775.1). GTDB lineage: Bacteria > Actinomycetota > Actinomycetes > Mycobacteriales > Mycobacteriaceae > Mycobacterium. The sequence continues at coordinate 3,191 of JAVXWV010000743.1, forward strand.
CGAGGCCGGCGTCATCAGGCGACGCCCGGGTCCGACGTCTGCTCAGGCGCTGCCGGTGTCCTTATACGAGACGCCGGCCGCCATCACGTCGTCGATCTGGTACTTGCGGGCCGCCTCGACTGCGACCGACTGATCGATGTTCCCGTCGCGTGCTAGGCCTTCGAGGACAGCGACGGTCACCGACTCGGCGTCGGTGTTGAAGTACCGCCGGGCGGCAGGGCGGGTGTCGGAGAATCCGAAGCCGTCGGTGCCCAGCGTGATGTAGGTGCCGGGCACCCACTGCCTGATCTGTTCGGACACGCCACGCATCCAGTCGGACACCGCGACCACCGGACCGGCGGCATCGGCAAGCGCCTTGGTGACAAACGGCGTGCGAGCGGGGCGTTCGGGATACCGCAGCCGTTCCTTCTCGATCTCCACACCGTCGCGGTTGAGCTCGCCCCAGCTCGTCACCGACCAGACGTCGGCGGCGACATCCCATTCCTCGGCGAGCAGGTCGGCCGCGCGCAGCGCCTCCGGCATGGCGACACCGGACGCGAGGATCTGCGCGACGTGGGTGCGCTTCTGCGGCGCGGGCCGGAAGCGGTAGATGCCCCGCAGCAGCGCTTCGACGTCGATGTCCTCGGGTTCGGCCGGCTGAACGTATGGCTCGTTGTAGATCGTTATGTAGAAGTAGACGTTCTCCGGATTCTCGCCGTACATCCGGTGCAGACCGCTTTCCACGATGTAGGCGATCTCGTAGGCGAACGCCGGGTCGTAGGACACCACGGCCGGGTTGGTGGCGGCTAGCAGCAGTGAGTGCCCGTCGGCGTGCTGCAGCCCTTCGCCGGTCAGCGTGGTTCGCCCGGCGGTGGCGCCCAGCGCGAAGCCGCGGGCCATCTGGTCGGCCGCGGCCCAGAGCCCATCGCCGGTGCGCTGGAACCCGAACATCGAATAGAAGATGTAGACCGGGATCATCGGCTCGTTGTGGGTGGCGTACGACGTGCCGACGGCGGTGAACGAAGCCGTCGAGCCCGCCTCGTTGATGCCCTCGTGCAGAATCTGGCCGATTTCACTTTCCTTGTACGCCAACATCAATTCTGCGTCGACGGCCGTGTAGAGCTGACCGAGGCGGTTGTAGATCTTCAGGCTCGGGAACCACGAGTCCATCCCGAACGTGCGCGCCTCGTCGGGGATGATCGGAACTATTCTGTGCCCGATTCCGTCTTTTCCGGTGTCGCGCAACAGTTCCTTGAACGTGCGCACCGTCGCCATGGTGGTGGCGACCTCCTGGGTGCCCGAGCCCTTCTTGAGCGCCTTGTAGGTGTCGCGGCCGGGCAGCGTCAGTACCTTGGACTTCGTGCGCCGCTCGGGCAGGAAGCCGCCGAGGCCGCGCCGCCGGTCGAGCAGGTAGCGGATCTCAGCCGCCTCCGGGCCGGGGTGGTAGTACGGCGGCAGATAGGGGTTCTCTTCGAGCTGCGCGTCGCTGATCGGGATGCGCTGACTGTCGCGGAAGTCCTTGAGGTCTTGCAGCGCAAGTTTTTTCATCTGATGGGTGGCGTTGCGGCCCTCGAAGTGCTTGCCCAACGTGTAGCCCTTGATGGTCTTGGCCAGGATCACCGTCGGCTGGCCCTTGTGTTCTGTCGCCGCGCGGTAGGCGGCGTAGACCTTGCGGTAGTCGTGCCCGCCTCGTTTGAGGTTCCAGATCTCCTGGTCGGACATCTTCTCGACCAACTGCTTGGTGCGTGGGTCGCGGCCGAAGAAGTGGTCGCGCACGTAGCCGCCGTCGTTGGCCTTATAGGTCTGATAGTCGCCGTCGGGCGTGGTGTTCATCAGGTTGACCAGTGCGCCGTCGCGGTCGGCGTGCAGCAGCACGTCCCATTCGCGGCCCCACACCACCTTGATGACGTTCCAGCCCGCGCCGCGGAAGAACGACTCCAGTTCCTGGATGATCTTGCCGTTGCCGCGGACAGGGCCGTCGAGGCGCTGCAGGTTGCAGTTGATCACGAAGGTCAGGTTGTCCAGCCCCTCGTTGGCGCCCACCTGAATCAGGCCGCGGCTTTCCGGCTCGTCCATCTCGCCGTCGCCGAGGAATGCCCACACGTGCTGGTCGGAGGTGTCCTTGATGCCCCGGTCGTGGAGGTAGTGGTTGAACCGGGCCTGATAGATCGCATTCATCGGGCCAAGGCCCATCGACACCGTTGGGAACTCCCAGAAATCGGGCATCAGCCGAGGGTGCGGGTAGGACGGCAGCCCGCCGCCGGGGTGGCTGTGCTCCTGGCGAAAGCCATCAAGTTGCTCTGCGCTGAGTCGTCCTTCTAAGAATGCGCGCGCGTAGATGCCCGGCGAGGCGTGGCCCTGAATAAAGATCTGGTCGCCGCCGCCCGGATGGGCCTTACCGCGGAAAAAATGGTTGAAACCCACCTCGTACAAAGCCGCTGACGACGCGTAGGTCGAAATGTGCCCTCCCACACCGACTCCCGGGCGCTGAGCGCGGTGCACCATGATCGCGGCATTCCATCGGATCCACGCCCGGTAGCGCCTCTCGACATCCTCGTCGCCGGGAAACCACGGCTCGAGTTCGGTCGGGATGGTGTTCACATAGTCGGTCGAGGTCAGCGCGGGAATGGCCACCCGCTGTTCGCCGGAGCGTTCCAGCAACCGCAACATCAGGTAGCGCGCCCTCGCGGGCCCCGACCGCTCCAGCAACTCGTCAAACGACTCGAGCCATTCGGCGGTCTCTTCGGAATCGATATCGGGTAGATACGACGCGACGCCTTCACGAATCACCCGAACCCGGTCGGGTTCGGCTGCGGTGCTGGAGTTTTGGGCCAGGTCCTGGC
>JAVXWV010000814.1:0-5031 GCA_032230775.1 Mycobacterium sp.
CGTCTGGTGCCGAAGGGATTTCGGCCGCGCGCTCGGCGAGTTCCTCTTCCGTCACATAGCCCTTGTCGATGAAGAACTGCGTGATGCCGCCCAACCATTTCTCGTAGTAGCGGAACTTGAAATAGTCGAAGGGGTTCATCGCCTCGGCGCCGGTGCGCAGGTCGGCCCACGTCCATTCGTCTTTGAAGGCCGTCGGCACCTCGTCGATCGGATAGGCAGGCAGCGCCGAGTCGAGGTGGTTCGACAACCCCATCATCGCGACATGGATGCCGAAGATGCGTTTCTCCCACTCCTAGACGAAGACACGCTTTTCCAGGCTCAACGGCTCGGGCAGACCTTCCAGGCCGCCGAGATAGTGCTGCAGTTTCATGCGGCGGGGCTTCCTTCCGTCGACGTGGTCTCTGTTGTCCTAACGCGCTGTTCGCCCGGTTTCTTCGTCATCGCGGTGGCGGCGTACTCCGAGAGCAGTCCGAAGGACGCTCCGAGAACACAAGCGACGGCGGCGACAAGGCCTGGGTGCGAGATGGTCGTGATCGTGATGTCGTGGCCGGTTCCCGCGACCGTCGACACGGTGGAGGCGAATCCGACGACGACGGCCGGGGTGGTGGACAGCATCGGCAGCCACGACGCCTGCACCATCAGCGCACTGCCCACGCCCACCGCGATGGCGGTGACCAGCAAGCTGCCGCCCATCAGGTGCGCGGCATAGAGGCTGGCTGAGGCGATCACCACGCCGACGAGGTTCGATGACACCGATCGGACCCAGCCGGCGATCCCGCCGCCAACGAAGAAGAACGATGCCCAGGCCAGGAACACCACCCAAATGGGCACCGTGATGACTTCTGCGGTCAGCGCGACCGCCAGCCCACCGAGGACGCCGATGCTCAGCGTCAACGCTGTCCGAGAATCCATGAAAGTAGCGTCAGGTCACTAAGTTTCGAGAGCGTTACGCTCGAATTTCTTAGGCCGTCAAGACCGGACACGATTCACGCAAATCCGGACTTCGCCAGCCCGCACCTTCCCGCAACGTGGCTGTAACAGACGCCCGCTAGCTTGATGTCCACCCTCGGTTGAGGGTCACGAGAGGGCAGCACCACGTGTCCGACGAAAAGGCCCGCAAGACTGTCGTCTTTGCGTTGTATGACAAGGTCACGTTGCAGGACGTGGCGGCGCCGCTGGAAATCTTCGCCCGCGCCAACGACTTTGGCGCGCGATACGAGGTGATCTTGGCCTCGCTGACCGGTAAACCCGTCGATACGACGTCGTACGTCACACTGAATGTCGACACATCCCTCGCTGAGGTGCCCGAACGGATCGACACGCTGATTGTGCCGGGTGGTGTGCCTCCCAACTTCGCCTTCACCCCCGGCGAACATGACATCCCCGAAGAGCAGACGCCGGACGTGGTCCCGTCAGCGTTGGAGATGGTGCGCGAACTGGCCCCCCGGGCGCGCAGGGTGGCGTCGGTATGCACGGGCGCTTTTGTGCTTGCCGCACTCGGATTGCTCGACGGCCGCCGCGCGACCACGCACTGGGCGCATTGCCAGGAGTTGGCTCGCGCCTATCCCCATGTCTCGGTGGACCCAGATTCATTATTCGTCCAGGACGGACCGTTCATCACCGGTGCTGGAATCAGCGCAGGCATCGACCTCGGCCTCGCGCTCGTGGAAAGCGACTACGGTCCGGACGTGGCCAGGCGCGTGGCACGGTGGATGGTGGTGTTCCTTCAGCGCCCGGGCGGTCAAGCGCAGTTCAGTGTCTGGACCGAGGCGGCGCTGCCGGTGGCGAAGGGACTCCGCGAGATCCTGGATTCGATTGTGGCCGATCCCAGCGCTGACCACTGCATCGCGACGATGGCCGATCGCGCAGCGGTGAGCGAGCGACATCTGGTGCGCATGTTCCGGGACCAGGTCGGAATGACCCCGGCACGGTTTGTCGAGCGGGCGCGACTGGAGGCAGCCAAGGTCTTGCTCGCCACCGGTGACAACAGTCAGGAGGCCGTTGCGCGACGGGCTGGCTTCGGCTCTGCGGACACGATGCGACGCACCTTCCGCCGAGCCCTCGGCGTCTCGCCCAGCACGTACCGCAGTCGGTTCCGCACGACGGGCGTACGGACTGCGCCAATCCCGGTCGTCTCGGCAACGTAGCTCGAGCCCTTCGCCAGACCACTTGCCGTTCTAGGGCCGTCATCATTCGTTGACGGCGACAAAAGCAACTACCGCTTGAGCGCCGACGCGATGTGTTCGCGCGAACTCCTCTGCCGTCGCCATAGCCGCAGCGACCAACACCGATTGTGGTTTCCATAAGCGCTTCGTCGGCCACGACGACGAGCCGGCATCCTAGGACTACTCGATATCGCTGGGCCTGACCTCCGTTACCTGATACCGGGTGCCAAGCCAATTCGCGCGCTGAGCCTGTTCGCCGCCTCACTTACCGCGGCGCCGAAGCTGGCTTCGGATTCCTCCGTCAGGCGGGTGATCGGGATGTTCACACTGAGGGTCGCGATCGGATTTTGGTGACCCCCCATCACGGCTGCAGCGACGCAGCCGACGTCGGGCCTCCATTCGCCGTGATTGACGGCGAACCCCCGTCGCCGGATTCCGGCCAGCTCGGCACGCAGCTTGTCGGGGTCGGCAATCGTCGTGTCGGTGTAGCGCGGCAGCTCGTCGGCGAGAAGCTGCCTGACGACATCGGGGCTGCTGTTCGCGAGGACCGCTTTGCCGGTGGCGGACGCGTGCAGGGGGAGCGCATGCCCCAGCGCCATGCTGGTCCGTACGGGTTTGTCGGTCTCCAGCCGCTCGATCAGGACCATCTTGCCGCTCTCGGGGACCGTCAGGTGAATGGTTTCCTCAGTGCGCCGGCGCAGGTCCTCCATGATCGGCACGGCCGCACCGCGCAAATCGAGATCACCACTGGCATGGCCGCCGACCGCGAGCGCCTTTGTCGTCACCATCCACCGGGTAACCCCGTCCGACGCGGGGCGGATCCACCCGGCTGTGTCGAGTGCTACCAGCGCACGCTGCACGGAACTCTTGGGCATGTCCAGTACGCGAGCTAACTCGCCGACGCCGATCGGCTGCCGTGATGCAACCTCTTCGAGCACGCGGAGCGTGTTCAGGACGTTTCGCATTGTCTTGACTCCTCGATCACTCGCACCTACCCTGGCTGAACCTTTTTACGGCACAGTGTGCCATCTAACGGCACAGAACGGAAATTTGGTGTAGTGACCGCTCACAGTGGACGACATTTCCTGCAGATCCCCGGACCGACCAACGTCCCAGACCGGGTGCTGCACGCCATCGCGCAACCGACCATCGACCACCGCGGACCCGACTTCGCCGAACTCGCGCGCGACGTTCTGCAACGGGTCAAACCGGTTTTCGGTACCAGTGGTCCGGTAGTCATCTATCCCTCTTCCGGCACTGGGGCGTGGGAAGCGGCACTGGTCAACACCCTCTCCCCCGGCGATCGGGTGCTGGCGTTCGAAACAGGTCATTTCGCCACCCTGTGGCGTGAAATGGCGGAGCGCCTCGGGCTGATCGTCGACTTCGTCCCCGGGGATTGGCGGCGCGGTGTCGACCCGGCGGCCGTCGCCGAACGGCTCACCGCCGACACGGCACACACCATCGCGGCGGTGATGGTGGTTCACAACGAGACCTCGACCGGGGTCGTCAGCCGCGTACCGGAGATTCGGGCGGCCGTCGACGAGGCGGGGCATCCCGCGCTCCTGCTGGTCGACACGATCTCCTCGCTGGGGTCCATCGATTACCGGCATGAGGACTGGGGCGTCGACGTCACGATCAGCTGCTCGCAGAAGGGGTTGATGCTGCCCCCGGGCCTGGGCTTCAACGCGGTCAGCGAGAAAGCGCTCGCGGCCGCATCGAAGGCGCGGCTGCCGAAGGCGTATTGGGACTGGGCGCCCATCCTCGCGGCCAACGAGCACGGTTTCTATCCGTACACGCCCGCCACCAACCTGCTCTACGGCCTTCAGGAAGCGTTGCTCCTCCTCGAAGAGGAGGGGCTGCTCAACGTGTTCGCACGGCACAACCGCCACGCCGAAGCGACCAGGGCAGCAGTCCGGGGCTGGGGCCTCGAGGTCCTGTGCGCCGACGAGCGCGAGTACTCCAGTTCACTGACCGCCGTTCTACTGGGCGAGGAACACGATGCGGACAAGGTCCGCCGAATCATCCTGGACCGCTTCGACATGTCACTGGGCACCGGCCTGAGCAAGCTCGCCGGACGCGTGTTCCGGATCGGCCACCTCGGCGACTTCAACGATCTGACACTCGCCGGAACCCTTTCCGGCGTCCAAATGGGGCTCGAACTGGCCGGCGTGGACGTCGACCCCGGCGGCCTCCAAGCCGCGCTGGCTGTGTTGCGAGCCGAATGAACCTACTAGCGCCGGGCGTTTCCGACGAGGAGAGGAAGTGATCGGCTGGCCGTAGCAGTTCGTCGGTGGATCAGGTCGTAAGCCAGCTACGACGCACGGCAGATCCGCGAGGTCGGCGCGCTGGAACCCAGCGCCCGCCTCCTGCTCTCGACTCTCAAAGCTCCGACCCAAGCCGGTGCGGACGCACCGGCACCTACAAGGAGGTAGGTCGTTGATCGAGCGTGCCCCTCGGCGCCTGTCGTACATGAAGCGGTGGACCTACATCCTGCCGGTCATCGTCTTCATCTACGTCATCTGCTACATAGACCGAACGAACATCAGTTTCGCCCTGCCCCACCTCAAGACCGACATGCATCTCACGGGAGCCCAGCAGGGCCTCGCGAGCGGCATCTTCTTCTGGGGCTACCTGCTGCTGCAGATCCCCGGCGGCTACATGGCCGAACGATGGAGCGCGAGGCGGTGGGTCGCGATCCTGATTGTGCTGTGGAGTGTGGCAGCGATGGCCACCGGCTTGACCCACACCTTCGGCCAACTCATCCTCGCCCGTTTTCTCCTCGGGGTGGCCGAGGGTGGCGTGCAACCCGCGCTGATGACCACCATCCGATCCTGGTTCCCGTTCGCCGAACGAAGCAGGGCGTACG